>JALYVF010000195.1 GCA_030853385.1 Actinomycetota bacterium
CGACTGCGCCGGCGACGCCCCGCAGGCCGCCTGCCCCGACCACGCCCCGATCAACGGCCGCGGTTCACGCGACGCCCGGCCCGCACCGCAGCGCTTCAGCCGCCGGCCAGCCGCCCACTGCCTGGACGTCCGTCGTGCAGCAGCTGGACGCGGTGCGGGCAGATGCCCTTGTCCGGCGCGACACCACCAGCCTGAGCCGCGTGTACACGACCGGTGCCGCCCCAATGGCCGACGATGCGAATACCATCGACACCCTCGTCACCAAGGGATTCCGGGTGGCCGGCGCCGCCCACCGCATCGTCGCCACCAAGCTGCTGACCAGTGCTGCCGCCGCTGACAAGGGCGGCGAGACCATCCAGCTGGCCGTCACCGACAGCCTGCCGAGCTATCGCGTGCTCGATGCGACCGGTGCGGTGGTGGGCAGCACCGCCGCCCGGGCCAGCGCGACAAGGGTGCTCGACCTGGTGCAGACCAGCGGCGGGTATCGGATCGCTGCCGTTACCACGATGTGAGGTATTCGGCCAGGTCAGCGAGCCGTCAGCGGCTCAATCGATGGCGACACGCCTGCGGAACGTCCCTGCGCTGTCGGTGCTCCGACCTAGCGTCTGCGGTATGCGGATCTTGCACACTTCCGACTGGCATGTGGGGCGGACCTTCCACGGCCACGACCTGCTGTCCGATCAGCGGGCAGTGCTCACCGCTATCTCGGCGGTGGTGGCCGAACATGCCGTCGACGTCGTGGTGATCCCCGGCGACCTGTACGACCGAGCGATCCCGTCCACCGAGGCCGTCGCCGTGCTCACCGGCGCGCTGCAGGACATCAGGGCGGCCGGCGCGCAGATCGTCGCGTCGGCGGGCAATCACGACTCCGCCCCACGGCTGGGGGCATTCAGCGGATTCCTTGCTGCCGGCGGCTTGCACCTTCGGACGTCGATTTCGCGGATCGCCGATCCGGTGCTGCTGCCCGACGAGCACGGCGAGATCGCCTTCTACCCGCTGCCATACCTGGAACCGGAAGTCGTCCGGCGGGCGTTCGGCATCGACGGCGCGGCCTCACATCAGGCGGTGATGACGGTCGCCATGGACGCGGTACGGGCAGATCTGGCACAGCGGCCGGGCGTGCGGTCGGTGGTGCTGGCGCATGCCTTCGTGGTCGGCGCCGTCGCCGGTGGTTCGGAGCGTTCGATCGCGGTCGGCGGTGTGGAATCGGTGACCGGCGAGGTCTTCGACGGAATCGACTACGTCGCGCTGGGGCACCTGCACGGCAAGCAGACGCTGTCCGAGCGAATGCGGTACTCAGGGTCGCCGTTGGCGTACTCGTTCACCGAGGCGGGGCACCGAAAGTCGTTGTGGCTCATCGACATTGACGCCGCCGGCGCCATTGATGCCAGATCGCTGGAGCTGCCGATCCCGCGGCCGCTGGCCGAAGTGGTCGGCACCCTGCCGGAGATTTTGGGCGGCAACGACGACCTGGTGGAGCACTACCTGTCGGCCCGGCTCACCGATCCGGTGCGCCCGCTGGAGGCGATGCGCAGGCTCAAGGAGAAGTTCCCGTACGCGGTCACCCTCAGCTGGGAGCCACCGGACGGAACGTCGGACCCCGACAGCTGGACGGCTGGCACCGTGTCGGCCGTCGGATCGTCCGACCCGCAGTTGATCGAGAGGTTCCTGCTGGACTGCCGGGGTGCCGGCCCGTCGGAATCGGAGGGTTTGCTGATCGGCCAGGGGCTGGCGCTGGCGCGGACGGCGGCAGCCGGATGAGGTTGCACAAGCTGACGCTGTCGGCGTTCGGGCCGTACCCGGATCGGGTGCAGGTCGACTTTGACGCGCTCGGCGCCGGTGGGCTCTTCCTGCTGCACGGCGATACCGGAGTGGGCAAGACAACACTGCTGGACGGCGTCGCATTCGCGTTGTACGGCACGGTTCCCGGTGCCCGCGGCGAGGCGAAGCGGCTCCGCTGCGACAGTGCCGATCCGCACACCAGGACCGAGGTCGAGCTGGAACTCACCGTCGCCGGGCGTCGGCTCAGCATCGTCCGTAATCCCGACTACCAGCGGCCGAAGAGCCGTGGCGGCGGCGTCACCACCGAGCGCGCCAAGGCGGTGCTCAGCTGGTTGGACGACGCCGAACTGCCGGGGGTGACGGGGCATCGCGAGGTCGGCGATGTGGTGCTCGACCTGCTGGGCATGTCGGCCGATCAGTTCTTCCAGGTGGTGCTGCTGCCGCAGGGTGAGTTTGCCAGGTTCCTGCGCGCCGACACCGCCGAACGCGAGCAGCTGCTGGAGCGGCTGTTCTCCACCGACCGGTTCGCCGACATCGAAGAAGCGTTCGCCGCGCTGCGGCGGGAATCCGGGCAGCAGGTACGGGCGCTGGCCGGCCAAGTAGAGCTGCGGCTGGCCAGGCTCGCCGAGGCCTGCGGTCGGGAGATCGACCCGGTTATCGACGATCCGGAACTCGGCGAGCTGACGGCAGCGCTGGCGGCGGTCGCGGCCACCGCCAGCAGTGAGTTGGCCTTGGCCAGGACGGATCGACGGGCCACCAGTGCAGTGCTGACGGAGACCGAGCTGCTGTCGAAGCGGGTGACGACGCTGGCTCAGCTGTTGGCCGAGAAGGCGACCATCGACGCCGGTGAGCCGATGCTGGCCGAGCAGCGCGCCGCCCTCGCCGCTGCCGCCAGGGCAGCACCGGTGACGCGGGCAGTGGCCATCGCCGACACCGCCGAGACAGACCTGCAGGCCGCCAGGCTGGCCGAACAACGAGCCAGGGTGCATGCCGAACGGGTGGCTGCCCGCTCGGGCGAGGACGCCGCCGGCCGCGATCCCGCCGACCTGTTGCAGGCCGTCGAACAGTTCGGGCGACCCGCCGAGGCAGCCGAGCTGCGGTCGCTGGCGGCCCAGAGCCGGGAATTGGCCGGCTCGCTGACCGGGCTGATCGACGAGGCCGGCAACCAACAGCGTGACGAACAGTCCGCCGCGTCGATCAAGGCCGAGTTGGCGGAGCTGGCGTTGGTGATCGACGTCCAGGAGACCGAACTCGGGAATCTGCCCAGTCGCCTCGACGAGCTGGGGACGGCGCTGCTGACGGCCACCACGGCCGCGGACACCGCAGTTCGGTCGGCGGCCGAGTTGGCGTCGACCAAGGCGATAGCTGTTGCCGCGCACCAGGTTCCGGAACTGGCGGAGCAGCTGGCGCAGGCAACAACCGCCGCTGCCGCTGCAGTGGACGCTCATCAGGCGAGCAAGGAGGAACGACTGCGGCTGACCGAGCTCCGGTTCGCCGGCATGGCGGCGGAGTTGTCGGCCGCGCTTGTCGACGGCGACGACTGCCCGGTCTGCGGGTCGCTCGATCACCCGCGACCGGCGTCCGCTCCCGACAATCAGGCGTCGGCGGACGCGGTAGCCGGCGCCATCCGGGACGAGAACCTCACCGCTGCTGCCAGACAGACCGCGGATTCGGCCCGAACAGCGGCCGGGACGGCGCTGGCGGCGGCGTCGACGGCCGCCAACGGGCTGGATGCGGATCAGGCCGACGAGCGGGTCCGGCTGCTCACCGAGCGGCTGGCGATCGAGCGCGTCACGGCCGAGACCGCTGCCAGCCTGCGGTCCTCCATTGAGAAGGAGCGGGCGCGGCAGAGCACGCTCACCGCCGACCTTCGGAAGGCCACCGGCAGCCGAGCAACCCTGGTCACCGAGCAACAGGTGCTTGCCGATCGGCTGTCGGCCAGGGCCGACAGCCTGCGGATCGCCGCTCGGTCGTTCCCCACCGTCCAGCTGCGTCGCGAACACATTCTGGCGCTGGCCGCCGCCCGCGAAGACTGGGCCGCTTCGATCGATGCTGTTCATGCCGCCACCACCACAGCGAGCAGATCGGGGCAGGCCCTGAAGTTGGCCGTCGAGCACGCCGGCTTCGAGGACGTGCAGGGCGCAGTGCGCGCGGCGGCCGTCGATGGTGCCGCTCTGGCGGCGACGATCAGAGACGTCGAGGACCGCAGGCTGGCAGTGGTCGCCCGGCTGGCAGATCCGGAACTCGCCGGCATCGATGCCACTGCGACCGTCGACATCGAGGGTGTGCGGGATCGGGCACAGCTCGCGACCCGGCGCGCCGAACTGGCAATCGCCGCCGCCGAAACCGCCAGCAGGATGGCCGCGGCGACCGCCGCCGCCGGCGGCGCGCTGCTGGCAGCTCGCGGCCGGTTGGCGCCGATCACGGCCGCTGATACCGAGATCGCCGCGCTGGCCGACGTGGTCGCCGGCCGCGGCCAGAACTATCGCGCCATGTCACTGCGAAGCTATGTGCTGGTGGCCCGGCTGCGGCAGGTGGCGATGGTGGCCGGGGAGCGGCTGGAGCGGATGTCCGGCGGCCGGTATTCGTTCGTGCATTCCACCGGCAAGGAATCTCGCGGCCGCAGCGGCGGGTTGGGGCTGGACATCCTGGATGCCCACACCGGGACGGTGCGGCCGGCGAAGACCTTGTCCGGCGGCGAGTCGTTCCTGGCGTCGCTGGCGCTGGCCCTCGGGTTGGCCGATGTGGTGGCCGACGAGTCGGGCGGCCGGGTACTGGACACCATCTTCGTCGACGAGGGGTTCGGCACCCTGGATGCCGGCACCCTGGATCTGGTGATGGACACCCTCGACGACCTCCGCGCCGGCGGCCGGGTGGTGGGGCTGGTGTCGCATGTGGACGACCTGCGTCAGCGCATCCCGACCAGGCTGCATGTGCGGCGGACGCACGCTGGACCGGTGCCCGAGCTCATCGCCGGATAGCTGGTACTGGTGCTGAATCACCACTGCGGCTGAGTGGCCGACCGCGGAGGGTCGGGCGCGGTTGCTGAGCGGCTGGCTGGTGTTGGGCCCCTGTTGTTGCTAGCTGTCAGCCGCGGACCACCACGGTGATCGCGACAGCCAAACAGAGCACCACCACGCCGAGGCGGAACAGTCGAATCCGTGGGTCGATCGCGCTCCAGCGCAGCGCGAGCAGGACGGCGGCCACCAGCACCAGCAGTCCGATCATCAGGCCGCCGGGAAGCCCGCCGATCACCAGCCCGGCGATGAAGATCGCCAGCACCACCGCGATCGCCAGCGCCGGCAATGGGCGCACCTGGAACGGCGCATGGCGGGCGACTCCCAGCGACCCCCGGCTAACACGCTGCCCGGCCGCCGGGCTCCCAGGGCGCCCGGCAGCGACATCGCGTGCTCGCTGGCGGTTATCGGCGCCTCGCGATCTGTTCGGTGATGACACGGTCGCTCCTCGTGCTGCTGTTTTAGGACACTTCAGTGGAACACAGAGGGCGGCGCACCCGAGTCCTGACGCATCCAGTGGACGACGGAGGGCGGCGCACCCGAGTCCGGACGCTTCCAGTGGTTCGCAACGCTCCGGGTCTTTGCGAACCACTAAACGGGTGCGCTCTGTGTGCCGCCCGGTCGTGTGGGCGCGCGGCCGGGCGATGGCAGCGGCTACCGTGCGGTGGTGTTCGTTCTCGTCGCCCATTTCACTGAACCTGCCCCGGCTGCTGCGCTGGCCATGCTGGCCGTCCAGCCGACCTGCCTGCGGCTGACCTTCGCGCAGTCCACCGACGAGGTAGACCGCTACCTGCTGATCGCCGAGTTCGCCGGACCCGCCGGCTATCGGCACGCGCTGTCACCGTTCGAGGTGCGAACGACCGTCATCCCGTGGCTGTCGACCGCGCTGCCGGGATCGGGCGTCAGCGAGGCACTGCTGACGGCGATCGCCGGCGACATCACCGAGCACCAGCCGACCGTCACCCCAGGTCGGTAGTGCCTGGCACCTCGGGCCGGCGCGACGAGTGGGCCAGCGAGCGCCTCCCGAACAGCGGCCGTTTATCAAGCGGAAGGGCCGGCGGGCGTTCGACTAACCTTGCCGCGTGCCCTGCGCGTGCAGCGTGGCAGTGCGCGCCCCCGCACACCAGCACCACGGATCGGTACAGATGACCAGCACCAGCAGCACTGAACATCCCCAGCACCGCAACGACTCGGCGAGCATCCCGACGCCGGGAGACGCCCAGCCCAACCCGGACGCCCTGACGATGCAGGACGTGCTGCTCACCCTGCAGCGGTTCTGGACCGAGCGCGGCGCGATGGTCGCCCAGCCGTTCAACACCGAGGTCGGTGCCGGCACCGGCAACCCGGCCACCGCGCTGCGGGTGCTCGGCCCCGAGCCCTGGCGGGTGGCCTACGTGGAACCCAGTGTCCGGCCGGACGACGCCAGGTACGGCGAGAACCCGAACCGGCTGCAGACCCACACCCAGTTCCAGGTGATCCTCAAGCCCGACCCCGGCAACCCGCAGGAGATCTACCTGGACAGTCTGCGGGCACTCGGCGTCGACATCGATGCCCACGACATTCGGTTCGTCGAGGACAACTGGGCGGCACCGGCGCTCGGCGCCTGGGGCCTGGGCTGGGAGGTCTGGCTGGACGGCCTGGAGATCACCCAGTTCACCTACTTCCAGCAGGCCGGCGGGGTCGCCGTCGACCCGGTCAGCGTCGAGATCACCTACGGCATCGAGCGCATCGTGATGGCGCTGCAGGGCGTCGACCACTTCAAGAACATCGCTTATGCGCCCGGCATCTCTTACGGAGAGGTGTTCGGGCAGGCCGAATACGAGATGAGCCGCTACTACCTCGACGACGCCGACATCGCCACCAATACCCGGCTGTTCGACGACTATGCGGCTGAAGCGCAACGCATGCTGGACCTGCGGCTGCCGGTACCGGCCTACGTCTACGCGCTCAAGTGCAGCCACACGTTCAACGTGCTGGATGCCCGCGGCGCCATCAGCACCACCGAGCGCGCCACCGCCTTCGCCAGGATGCGCGCCCTGACCAAGGGCAGTGCGTTGCTGTGGGCGCAGCGCCGCGAAGAACTCGGGTACCCGCTCGGCGTCGTCACCCCGCCGCCCCTCGCCACCGTGCCGGCCGAGCTGCCGACCGTCACGGAGCCAGCCACCCTGCTGTTCGAGATCGGTGTCGAGGAGCTGCCGTATATCGAGGTCACCCGTAGTTGTGACGCCGTGCGGGCCGCCATCGTCGAGAAACTGGCGGCCAGCCGACTGGGCCACGGCGAGGTGCACGCCTACGCAACGCCCCGACGCATCGTGGTGATCGTCGACGACGTGCAACCGACCGAGCCGGACGCCGAGCGCACCGTCAAGGGGCCTAAGGCGGCGGCAGCCTTCGATGCCGACGGCGCGCCCACCAAGGCGTCGCTGGGGTTCGCCCGCGGGCAAAAGCTCGAGGTGGCGGACCTTCAGCGGGTGACGATCGACGGTATCGAGCACGTCGGGGTGGTCGTCACAGACGTCGGCCGCAGTGCCGCCGCGGTGCTCAGTGTGGTGCTGGGAAGGGTCGTTGCCGAGCTGCGGGCCGAGAAGAACATGCGTTGGCGAGATGGCGGGCTGCAGTTCAGCCGGCCCGTTCGCTGGCTGCTGGCACTGCTTGGCGACACGCCCATTCCCGTTGCGGTGTCGTCACTCTCGGCCGGCACCAGCACCAGGGTGCATCGCACCGCGCCGGAACCGGTCGTCACCGTGCCGCGGGCCGACGACTACCTGGAATTCCTAACATTCCACGACGTCATTGCCGACACTGCGACCCGTCGGGAGCAGATCGTTGCTGCCGCAACGGATCTGGCCGCCGCCGTCGCCGGCAGGATCGACGTCGACGGCGAATCCGGGTTGATCGATCAGCTGGCCGCCCTGGTGGAATCGCCGACGGCGATACTTGGCTCGTTCGACGAGAAGTACCTGGAATTGCCGGAGGCCATCCTCACCACGGTGATGCGCAAACACCAGCGCTACCTGCCGGTGCGAACCGCCGACGATGACGGAGCTGCACTGCTTCCCTGCTTTGTGGCGGTGGCCAACGGCTCCTGCGATGAGGACCTGGTGCGGGCCGGGTACGCCAGCGTGCTGCGGGCTCGCTACGAAGATGCCGCGTTCTTCTGGCGGGCGGATCAGAAGACCGCTCCCGCCGAGCATCAGCAGGGTCTGCAGAAGCTGACGTTCGCCGAAGGGCTCGGTTCGATGGCTGACCGGGCGCGCCGGATCGCCGCGGTGGCCGGAGAGCTGGCCAGTCAGGTCGAGCTGTCCGCGGTCCAGACCACCACCCTGCAGCGGGCCGGTGAGCTGGCAAAGTTCGACCTGGCCACCCAGATGGTCGTCGAACTGTCGAGCCTGGCCGGCACGATGGCCAAGGAGTATGCGAACCGGGCCGGGGAATCCGAGCAGGTCGCCACCGCGCTGGCCGAGATGGAGCAGCCCCGCAGTGCCGGCGATCCGCTGCCGCAATCGACACCAGGCGCGCTGCTGGCGCTGGCCGACCGGTTCGACCTGCTGGCCGGGCTCTTCGCGATCGGCGCCAAGCCCACCGGTAGCTCCGATCCGTTCGGGTTGCGGCGAGCGGCGCTCGGCATCATCAGCATCCTGCGGGCCCGTCCCGAAGTGTCCGTCATCAGCCTGACCAGCGGGCTGGCGGCAGCGGCGAAACAGCTGGCGGCGCAAGGCGTCTCGGTATCCGACCAGGCGCTGGCCGACGCCCACGAGTTCGCCGTCCGGCGCTACGAGCAGGCCGTGCTGGACGGCGGGGCGCGACACGATCTGATGCAGGCGGTGCTGCCGCTGGCCGACTCGCCGGCAGCGGCCGACGCCGCCCTGGCCGACCTGCAGGCGTTGGCCGCCGACGAGGAGTTCACCGCGCTGAGCACAGCACTGCAGCGATCGCGGCGTATCGTCGGGCCAGACGTGGCGCCCGATTACGACGCCGACCGGTTCGCCGAACCCGCCGAGCGGCAGCTGCACGAGAGGCTGCAACAGGTGCGCCGCAGATGGAACGGCGGCGGTATCGCGGATTTCGTCGAAGCCGCCGCGCCGCTGACCGAACCGATCAACACCTTCTTCGACGAGGTGATGGTGATGGCCGACGATCCGCAGCTGCGGGCCGCCCGGGTTGGGCTGTTGGCCGCCGTCAACCAGCTCTCGGACGGCCTGATCGACTGGGAGGCGTTGGACGGCTGACACTTCCGGGCCACATCGCGCGGTGGATCATCCGGCTTGTTGGCTGAGCAGCCGCCGCAACACCACCAGCTCACCGCGTTCATGCCACGCGAGGCGCCGCAGCAGCTTCACCGACGACCACACCTGCCCGGCTTCGCGCACAACCAGCGGTTCGGTCGGCAGGTCCCGAACTACCCGGCTCACCTGCTCACCCGAGGCGGCAGCTCCGTCAGCAGATAGGGCAGCCGCGGGCGCGCGGGGAAGCCCAGACACGGCAGGTAGTAACGGGACTCGGTGTCCGCGATGTGCCACGCCAGGTCCCGGGCAGTGACCCACGATGCCCAGCCAGGTAGCCGCCGTGTTGGGTCGACACGGTCCAGTTGGTCATCCGTTGCCGCGCCGACGAGGCGGACAGTGTCGGCGCGAGCGGCCTGCAGAATCTCGAGCGTGGCGCACCGTTGCTGCCAGCGGACCGGTGCCAGGTCGCGGACGAATGCCTGCTCGTCACCCTGGATCCGTTCCACCAGCTGCGTCCTGATGTCGCCGAGTTGGGCGCTCAGGTCCCTGACGGCCTCGCGTTCGTCGGCGCCCTGCCCGACGCGACCCCACCATCGCAGATCGAACGTCCACCCGGCCGCGCCGCCGGCGGAGGCCAGGTTGACGCAAGACTCGACATAGAGGGGAACAATCTGGGCCATCCGGCCACGTTCGCACATGCAACGATGGTCGTCTCAGAGTCGTTGCTGGTGAACGGGAAATGGTTCGCCGCCGCCGGCACGTGTTGGCCCGCCGGTCACTGACTGCTACTCCGTCCACAGCAGGATCCCTTGCAACACGGTTGCACTTCGCCTACCGATATACGTCGCTTCGTCGATCGATGTGGTGGATCTCGACGATATGTTCATCCTCCCTGATGGCGTAGACGACTCGGTAATCCCCGCGACGCGCGGAGTGGGAGCCTTCCAGCTCACCTCGCAGCGGCTTGCCTACGCGGTGAAGATTGACTGCAAGGGGTCCGAAGATCAACTCAACGCAGGCAGCAGCGATCTTTTCCGGCAGCCGCTGAAGATCACGAGCGGCGCGGGCGGTGACCCTCACCCGATAGGGGCCGCTCACCCGCGACCGTACCGAGCCTTGATCTCCTCGTTGGCCACGAACCGACCCGCCGCAGCATCTGCTTGACCTTCCCGGATGGCGTCCAACGCGCCCGGAGTCCCGAGGATGTCTAGAGTCTCTTCGATCGAGGCCAAATCTTCAGCGGAAATCAGCACGACGGCCGGGTGACCGTGCCGAGTGATCGTCACCCGTTCATGGGTGTGCTCGACATCGGCGACATACTCGGACAGTCGGTTGCGCGCTTCGCCCAGTGGCACGGTCGTCATACGGATAGTTTAGCCAAAAGTATGAGCAGCTGCTAGTCGGCTCTGCTGTCTCGTGTGGCCTGCACGCCAGCGGTGCCCGCATGCGGATGTGGTTGCGCGGCGACGAAGGCGGCCGGGGCTGCTCAGCTTGAGCACCGCTGCAGTTCGCCTGCTGAGGCCAGGGCCGTAGCGATTGGTGCCCAGCTGGTCGTGCGGCGCGACCGGGAGGTGGCTCAGCGCAGGGCCGCCGGGTAGTCGGACTTCGCCGGTGCCGACGTGCCGCGGAACCACACCCGGAACAGTGGGGTCAGGTCCTTGCCGGCCAGCTGTGAGGCCATCGCCTCGAAGTCGTCGAAGGTGGCATTGCGTCCACCATAGGTGGCCGGCCACTTCTTCAGGAACGCGAAGAACTGGGTGTCGCCCATCGCTTTTCGCAACACGTGCAGGGCCAGCGGGCCTCGCTGGTAGACGGCACCGAATTCGTTGCCCGGCCCCATGTCCACCAGCGGGGACTGCCAGAAACCGGGAGTGACGGCGGCGCCCTGCATCAACCGTTTCCACTGCTGGTCGAGGTTTGTGCCGTCCGTGTCGGCATGCCAGAGCCACGGTGCGTAGGAGGCGAAGCATTCGTTCAGGCAGACATCCGACCAGCGGTTGATGATCACGTCGTCCCCGTACCACTGATGGGCCAACTCGTGCACAACGGTGTCGAGGCTGACCCAGTTGGCATACACCGGCCTGGTCGCCGTCTCCAGCGCGAACGGGATGCTCTCGTTCGAGTAGATGCCGCCGACCGCCGGGAACGGATAGGGCCCGAAGTACTTGCTGAGCAGTGCGATCACCGCCGGTGTCTCATCGTGCAGCGCCCGGTCCTTGACGTCGCCGGCCGCCAGCGCCGACACCACCGGCGTGCCGTCGGGCAGCCGGCCGGTCTGCACGGTGAAGGTGTCGATCCACAGCGTGGTCAGGTAGGTGGCGATCGGTACCGATTCTACCCAGCGGACGGTGTGCATGCCGGCCGGCGCCGCCGGCAGCCCGGTGGTCTGCTGGACACCGCCCGACATCACCTGCCATTTCGCGGGCACGGTGGCGGTAACGGCGAAGCTGGCAGGGTCCGACGGATGCTCGTTGGCCGGGTACCAGGCGGACGCGGAGAACGGCTCGCCGGCCACCAGCGCGCCACCAGATTTGGTGCGATACCAGCCGCCGTCGCCGAGTCCTGCGGTGCCGCCCTTGATCAGCGTCGGCGTACCGCGGTAGCTGACCTTCGCGGTGAACTCGGATCTGGCGGGCAGTGGCGTCGCCGGTGTCACCACCAGCTCCGCCTGCTGTTGGCCGAAGGTGGCGGGTTGGCCGTTGATAGTGATGCTGCTGACCTTCATGGTCGGTTGCAGGTCGAAGTCGAAGCGCTGCAACGGGTCTGCGCTGGTCACAGTTGCGGCAACGGTAGTGGTGGCGGTCAGCACTCCACTGCTCGGTAGATAGCTGAGGTCGACGTCGTAGCCGGCCACGTTGTAGCCGCCGTTGCCGGAGGTCGGGTAGTACGGATCGCCGATGCCGGCGCTGCCGATGTCGTCCCGACCGGATGGTGGTGTGGTGGCGGCGCTGGGTCCTGGACCGATCGACGAACCCGACGGTGACGACCCGGACGTCGCCTGGGCTGCCGAGGATCCGTCACTGGGGGCGTCTGTGGATGCCGCGCTGGACGACGCTGCGCTGGACGACGCGGTGCTGGACGGCGCGGCGCTGGGCGGCGCGCTGCTGGGCGGCGCGCTGCGCGATTGCTCGGCACTCGACGAACCGGACGCCGTTGCCGGTGCCGGCCCGGTGATGGTCGTCAGCTCCTGCCCTGGCACCTGCAGCGGGGTCGCCACGAAACCGGTGGCGGAGGTGCAACCAGCCGCCAGCAGGCACACCACTGCCAGCACCAGCTTCGATCCAGCCCGCAGGTTGCGCCCACTCGCCACCACCGCACGCTAGCAACGGCGACGACGCGACGACGCGACGGATCGAGGTCGTTACCTGTTTGTCGTCGGGCTGTGTCGGTTCGGCCCTGACAAATGTCATGCCACGGCCGTGACGTAACTGCGGGCATGGCGGCGGCGTCAGCCCGCAGTGTTGAGCGATGACCTCAGCCCCCATGCCATCTCGAGGACGTCAACGGCCATCGTTGTCCGCCGTTTCAGCAGGGCAAGGCGCCGACGGCGCCGCCATCCGAATGTCCGGTCTGCACAAGTCCTACGGCCAGGTACGGGCCGTTCGCGGCATCGACCTCACCGTCGCCCCCGGCGAGGTGGTGGCCTTTCTCGGCCCGAACGGCGCCGGCAAGTCCACCGCCATCGACATGATGCTCGGGCTCACGACGCCCGACTCGGGCAGTGCGCAATTGTTCGGCGGCCATCCGCACGATTCGGTCGCCGCCGGCCGGGTCGGCGCGATGCTGCAGTCGGGGGCGCTACTACCGGATGTCAAGGTCAGCGAGCTGATCCGGACATTTGCTGCGCTGCACCGACACCCGATGCGGATCGACGAAGCGCTGGATAGGGCCGGCATTGCCGACATCGCCGGCTCCAAGACCCAGAATCTGTCCGGTGGGCAGGCGCAGCGGGTTCGGTTCGCGCTTGCGCTGATACCAGACCCGGACCTGGTGTTGCTCGACGAGCCGACCGTGGGCATGGATGTCGAGGTGCGGCGGCATTTCTGGGCGTCGATGCGGGAATTCGCCGCCGGCGGCAAGACGGTGCTGTTCGCCACCCACTACCTGCAGGAAGCCGACGACTACGCCGACCGGATCGTGGTGCTGGCGCGCGGGGTGGTCATCGCCGACGGGACGGGAGCCGCCATCAAGGGCCAGGTGAGCGGCCGAACCCTCTCCGCAGTCATCCCCGACTGCGCAGAGGACCAGCTGCGCGCGCTGCCCACCGTCACCCGAGTGGAAGCGTTCGGCGGCCGCTGGTCTGTGCACTGCACCGATTCCGACGGCCTACTGCGGACGCTGCTCACCCGGTATCCGCAGATGCACGACATCCAGATCCAGCAAGCCAACCTCGAGGAAGCCTTTCTCAAGCTCACCGGCGCCGATGCCGCAGTCGCCGCGCCGCCAGTCAACTCCCGGAAAGGTGCCTGAGCACTATGACGATGACCCTCAACTACGCAAGGATCTCCGCGGTCTCCACCTTCCGTAACGCCAGGTTCGTCATCTTCACCGCGCTGCTGCCGGTGGTGATGTTCCTGCTGTTCAACGGTTTGTACGGCGGAAAGGGCCAGACAGAGGGCGGCATCAACGCCGGTGCCTACCTGATGATCTCGATGGCCTGCTACGGCGCCATCGGCGGTTCCATCAACGCCGGCACCAGGATCGCCCTCGAACGGCAGACGGGATGGAATCGGCAGCTGCGGCTGTCGGCACTCAGTCCACAGGGCTACATGATCGCCAAGGCCGCGGTGTCGATGTTGGTGGCCATTCCGGCGCTCATCCTCGTCTTCCTGTTGGGCGGGATCGTCGGACATGTCCATCTGGGAATCGGTAGCTGGCTGCTCACCGGGCTGGCCATCTGGATCAGCATCATCCCGTTCGCCATGCTCGGGCTGGTGATCGGTTTCCTGGCCACCCCGGACTCCACCCAGCCGATCACTATCGTTGTCTACCTTGGCCTATCCATTCTGGGTGGACTGTGGATCCCACTGGAGCAGTTCCCGTCGGCGATGACGACGATCGCGAAGGTGCTGCCTACCTATTGGGTGGCCCAGAACGGCCGCGGCGTGCTCAGCGGGGCGGGGGTTTCCGGTCCGGGAGTGCTGGTGCTGGCGATCTGGACGGTACTGCTCGGTCTGGTCGGGATGGCCGCCTATCGCCGGAGTGGCAAGAAGGCATAGTCCACAATGGATGCCGCCCGAACGTGGCCGGTAGAAGATGAGCGGGTGACATCCGCTGGTATCGACGGCCCCCACTGGAAGTTCCGCTTTCGGTGGAACAACGGTGCCCGCCGATGGGCGGCGGGCGCGTCCGTCGCTTCCGTCTACATCGTCCTGTATGTGGTGAACGTGTTCGGCGATCACCTATCGATGCCGCGGACCGTCACCTCGGTGACGCTGTGCCTGCTGATGTTCGTGGTCTATGTCTTCGGGCTCGGCCAGGTGTTCATCGCGCCGTCGGTGGTGCGCTGGACCGCCGTCGCCGCCGTGTTCGTGCTGACCATGCCTCAGGTGCTGCTCGTCGGTAATGATGCCGTCGGGCTGTTGATCTTCACCGGGGTGGCTGCCGGCTGCCTGCTCGGCATCCGCACCGCGGCAGTCGTCGGCGTACTGCTGGCGATCCTGATGCTGGTGCTGACCTGGCACGATCCGGCCGGCGCGTCCTGGCAGCTCGGACTCACCGTCGTCGGTTTGACATTGTGGTCGGCCGGGTTCGCCAAGAACATCCGATTGAACATCGAGCTGCGGCAGGCCAGGGACGAGCTGGCCAGGACGGCGGTGTTGGCCGAACGGGAACGCATCGCCCGCGACCTGCACGACATCCTCGGCCACTCGCTCACCGCTATTGCCGTCAAGGCGTCGCTGGCTCGTCAGCTCACGGTGCGGGCACCGGACAAGGCGGCCGCCGAGATCGTCGACATCGAACGCCTCGCCCGCAGCGCGCTCGCCGACGTCCGGGCCACCGCTTCCGGCATCAGGGAACGTTCGCTCGGCGCCGAGCTGGCCGCCGCCCGATCGGTGCTGACGGCGGCCGGGATCGTCGCGGTGATTCCCGGCGCTATCGACGACGTGCGGCCAGAGGGCCGCGAATTGTTCGGCTACGTGGTGAAAGAGGCGGTGACGAACGTGGTCCGGCATTCCCGCGCCGCCAACTGCACGGTGCGGCTCGGCGCCGACTGGATCGAGGTGGTCGACGACGGCAGCGGGCCGGTTGTCGGGGGGCAGTCGGATCGCGAGGATGCCGGCGGCAACGGCCTGCTGGGCCTGCGGGAGCGGGTGGTGGCGGCCGGCGGCACCCTGACCGCGGCCAGCACCCAGCCCGCTGGGTTCGCGGTGCGCGCAGAGCTCGCTGCCACCTCGTGACGGAGATGATCAGGGTATTGCTCGCCGACGATCAGGCGATGATCCGTGGCGCCTTCGCGGCCCTGCTCGGGCTGGAAGCAGACATCGAGGTGGTGGCCCAGGTCGCCACCGGTGACGAGGTGGTTCCGGCGGCCGTTCGCCATCGACCCGACGTCGCATTGCTGGATGTCCAGATGCCTGGCATGGATGGGTTGGCCGCGGCCGCTGCGCTGGGTGCGCAGCTGCCCGGTTGCCGGGTGATCATGCTCACCACCTTCGGCAGGCCCGGCTATCTGCGGCGGGCCATGGAGGCCGGTGCCACCGGATTCCTGGTGAAGGACGCCCCGCCGGAACAGCTGGTGGAGGCCATCCGCCGGGTGCACGCCGGTCTGCGGGTGGTCGATCCGCAGCTGGCGGCGGAGACGCTGACGATGGGTGCCTCGCCGCTCACCGGCCGCGAACGGGATGTGCTGGTCGCCGCCGTCCAGGGCGGCACGGTCGCCCAGCTGGCCAAGAAGCTGTTCCTGTCGGAAGGCACGGTGCGCAACCACCTGTCCGCCGCCATCGGCAAGACCGGCGCCGCCACCAGGGCAGAGGCGGTCAGGTTGGCCACCGAGCGCGGCTGGCTGTAGGCGCCTGCCGAGCTCCAGCAGGGGGCGCCGGGGAGGGCGGCGAGTGGGTGGCCACGATCAGCTGGCGGTGGAACGCCCGATCTCGGCTGGCATGATCGCAACCTGATGGCCGGTAGGTCGACGAACGGGAGGTCTCGATGACGGGCAGCACCATTGCGCGCATCGCCGGCCGTTATCTGGCCGGCGTGGTGGTGCTGTCGGTGGTGGTCGTTGCCGGCATCGTGGTCCGCACCATCGGAGTCGGCGCACGGGACGACCGCAACCGGGTGGACGCCATCGTGGTGTTGGGCGCCGCCCAGTACAACGGCAAGCCGTCGCCGGTGTACCAGGCACGCCTGGACCACGCCCAAGAGCTGTTCCGTGCCGGGGTGGCCCATCACATCGTCACCATCGGTGGCGGGCAGCCGGGCGACCGGACAACCGAGGGTGCATCCGGCCTTTCATACCTGGCCGGCAAGGGCGTTGCCAGGACCGACCTGGTGTCGGTGGACGTCGGATCGGATACGCTGGCCAGCCTGCGCGCCGCCGCCGACGTGATCAACGAAAAGGGTTGGCACACACTGGTTCTCGTCACCGATCCGGCGCACGCCTTCCGGGCCTCGACAATGGCAAGTGACCTCGGATTCGCGGTGTCCCAGTCGTCGGTGCGACAGGGGCCGGCCACTGCGTCGGACATCCAGCTGAAGTACTACGCCAGGGAGACCCTCGGCAGCCTGTTCTACCTGCTGACCGGCGGCTCGTCGCATGCTGGGTCGACGGTGCTGTGAGCGCGCACGCGGCGCCGCCCTACACCGACAGCGACGTCGAACGACTGGTGTCCGAACAGCCAAAGACGGCGGTGCTAGCTGGCGCCGAGCCGGGGGAGCGCACGGCGTTCGCCAGGGACAGGGCGCGGGTGCTGCACTCGGGGGCCTTCCGCCGGCTGGCCGGCAAGACGCAGGTGGTACCCCCGGACGAGGGTGACGTGCCACGGACCAGGCTCACCCACTCGCTCGAGGTGGCCCAGATCTCCAGGGGAATCGGCTCGCAGCTCGGGTGTGACGCCGACCTCGTCGACCTTTCCGGGTTGGCCCACGACATCGGGCACCCGCCGTTCGGGCACAACGGCGAGGCGGCACTGGACAGCGTCGGCGAGCTGGCCGGCGGGTTCGAGGCGAATGCCCAGAATCTACGTCTGCTGACCTTCCTCGAGCCGAAAATGCTGACAGTGCAAGGAGAATCGGCCGGCCTCAACCTGACGCGGGCATCGCTGGACGCCGTCATCAAGTATCCGTGGACCAGGCCGGCCAGTGGCGGCAAGTTCGGCGCCTACGCCGACGAAACGGACGAATTGGCCTGGATCCGGCCGCAGGGCGGCGTCCGGCTATGCCTGGAGGCGCAGGTAATGGACTGGGCGGACGACGTCGCCTACTCCGTGCACGACGTCGAGGACGGCATCCTGAGCGGCCGCATCGATCTTGCTCAGCTCGCCGACCCCGACGAGCGACTGGCGGTCGCCGAGTCGGCAAGGACTTCTCACTCCGCCGAGTCGGCGGGCGACCTCGCCGAAGTGCTCGGCGACCTGCTGCAGCTGCCGGTAGTGGCCGCTGCAGTGCCGTTCCGGCACGGTCTGGTCGGCGAGGCTGCGCTCAAGCGCACCACCAGCGAACTGACCGGGCGGCTGGTGACCGGAGCCGTTGCCGCCACCAAGCACAGCGCCGGGCCCGGGCTGCTGGCCCGCTATGGGGCCGACCTGGTGGTACCGCGCCGACTGCGGGCCGAGGTGGCGATGCTCAAGGCGATCGCCATCCGGTACGTGATGGACGACCCTGTCCGGTTGCGGGTGCAGGCCGACCAGCAGCAGCTGCTCGCCGAACTGGTGGCCACCCTGACCAAGCGTGGAGCAGACGCCCTGGATGCGACAGCCGCGCCCCGTTTCGTCAACGCCGCGGACGACGCGGCCCGACTGCGAGTGATCCTCGATCAGGTGTCGCTGCTCACGGACGTCCAAGCGATCGCCTGGCACCGCCGGTTGGTCGTCGGAGTCGACCGCTGACGCTCGCGTGGGATCTGCGTGAGTGTCCAGTTGGTCGCTGCGGCTGGTGTGAGGGTGGGCGTATTCGGGCGGTCATCGCAATTGGTGACCTGCTGGTTCAAAACCGTAGACAGTGCATCAATTGTCCGCGGGGGTGATGCACGGTCAGCGATGGGGGATCGCAATCGGAATATGTTGACCGAGTAGCGCCTCGCTCTGTACCGATGCACCACCGTGGCCAGGACGCCTCGTGCAACTCGCAGTCAGTCGCCCGATCGTCGCCCCTGTCGTCGGCTCCTACCATCTCGAGTCTGCTGGATGGGCCGAGCCGACGATGTCAGGGCCAACGTCGATGCTGCATCGTTGCCTGGTGAGCTCAGCTCTGTCGGGTACCAAACACACCGCCGTAATTGCGGGACCGTGCCAGGGCGCGTGCCACGTCGCCGGCTGCTCCCTCACCCTGGTGCAGCAGGTATCGCACTGCAACCCAACGCTGCGGAGGCCGCACGACCATGAAGCGCCCGCTGACCCTCGAGGATCTGACCCGACTTCAGGTTCCGACGGATCCGACGATCTCTCCGGACGGCCGCACAGTTGTCTACGCGCTGCGTAGCACGCGGGGCGATGAGGTTGGCACAGGTATCCGCGTGACCCCTGGAGGTTCCGGGGAGGTCGGCGACCATGTGCCGAGTCACCAGGAGACCAGCGGCACCGGGCGCGGGGGCGCCGAGGACGGGTCAACTGCCGAGGAGGCTGCCGACTCCGGCGAGGCGCTACCGGACGCCGACCGTCAACGGCTCTGGATCGTCGGCGCAGCAGGTTTTGACGACCGCGAGGCGAGGCCGTTGACGACAGGCCGTTCCGATACCTCGCCGCGGTACTCCCCGTCAGGCAGGACGCTGGCATTCGTTCGGGCGGCCGCCGGTCAGGGGCAGATCTACCTGATCGACATGACGGGCCCGAATGAGCCGCGGAAGCTGACGAGCCTGCCGCTCGGGGCGGGCGACCCGGTGTGGAGCCCGGACGGCGCGCGCATCGCCTTCACCGCACCGGTCGACCGTGCCGCGTCCGCCGGAGACGACGCGGACGCCATCGACAAGCGGCGGTCAACCGCTCCCCAGGTCAGCACCGCGTTGCAGTACAAGTCCGACGGCGCCGGCAAGCTGGGCACGCTGCGAACCCAGCTGCACGTCGTCGATGTCGTAACTGGTGCCTGCCGCCAGCTCACCGACATCGACGGGCACCTGGGCAGCCCGTCCTGGCACCCGACCGGCTCCCGGATCGTCGTGGCGGGATCACTCGCCGACCGTGGCGACGTGGCCGGCACCAGCGAAACCTATCTGGTCGATCCGGACGGGCCCGAGCGACAGACCACGCTGGAGTCCACCGGCTTCACCGGCGGTGTGGCCGCGCAGGCGCAGTGGACGCCGGGCGGCGCTGACCTGCTGGTCGTCGGGCGTCAGGCGGTCGAGGTAGGCCACCTGAGGCTACTGCGCATCCACTCCGACGGGGAACTCGTCGCCGACCTGACCGCGCCGCTGGACCGCAACGTGATGCCCGGCGGCCCCGGTTACCCAGGGGGCCTCCCGCAGCTGGCCTCGGACGGGAAGACCCTGCTGTTCTGCGCCCGGGATCGAGGGTGCACCGGTGTCTATCGGGTCGGACTCGACGGCGATCCGCGCCCCGAGCCGCTGCTCGCGTCCGGCGATCGGGTGGTCTCCGGATTGTCCGTAGCCGCCGACGCCGCGGTGGCCGCTTGCGTGGTCGCCGACCGCACCGGCTACGGCGAGGTCGTCGCCGTCGACACGGCCTCCGGAGACGCCAGAACCCTGACCCGGCACACGGCGACCTCGATCCCCGACGTCGCTCTGGTCGAGGCGACCGACCGCACCTTCACCATTGCCGATGGGTCGACGGTGCACGGGTTCCTGCTTCGGCCCGCCGATGCTGCTGGCCCCACCCCCCTGCTGCTCGACATTCATGGCGGCCCGCACAACGCCTGGAGCCCTGCACCGGACCTGGGTCACGGCTATCAGCAGCTGCTCGTCGCCGCCGGCTGGACCGTGCTTACGCTCAACCCCCGGGCCAGCGACGGCTACGGCGAGGCCTTCTACGCCGCCACCGTCGGACAGTGGGGCGCCGGCGACCAGGAGGACTTCCTCGACCCGGTACGCGAACTCATTGCCGACGGGACTGCCGACCCCCAGCGGATCGCCGTCACCGGCTACAGCTACGGCGGGTACATGACCTGCTGGCTCACCGGCCACTCCGACCTGTTCGCCGCAGCGATCCCAGCCGGGGTGGTCGCCGACACCGTCGCCATGTTGGCCTCCGACGCCGGCTTTCCCGGCACGACCATGGAACTGGGCGGCACCCCGTGGGACAACCGCGCGCTCGTCGCGGCCCAGTCCCCCTACGAGTCCGTCGCGGCGGTGACGGCGCCGACGTTGATCCTGCACGGCGGCGCCGACGAACGCTGCCCGTCCACCCAGGCCGAACAGTGGTTCGTCGCGTTGCGCGCCCGCGGCGTCCCGACGGAAATGGTGCTCTACCCCGGCGCCTCACATCTGTTCATCCTGAACGGCCGGCCCGAGCATCGCCGGGACTATTCGCAGCGGATCGTCGACTGGCTCGACCGGTACGCGGGGGAAAAGTAGTCACTACCCGCGTATTCACGAATCGACCCGGTCCTGTTGGTGAGTCCTACGACGGCGGGCGGCCTGCTTGTTTCCCGCCGACGTTGGCCGATCGACGCCGATCGCCCACGCTAGAAGACACCGCTATCGGCAATGAGGAGCTAAGACATGAGCGACCACCTGCAGGAGATGCTCGACACCCACGCGGCCCGCACCGGCACGCCCGGCGCAGCCGTCGGCGTCTATCTCGACGGGAACGAGTACTACGCCTACCACGGTGTGACCAGCGTCGAGAATCCGTTGCCGGTCGAGGCGAACACGTTGTTCCAGTTCGGTTCCACGGCCAAAACGTTCACGGCGACCGCGATGATGCGGCTGGTCGAAGCAGGCAAGGTCGACTGGGACGCTCCCGTGCGTACCTATATTCCGGAGCTCGAGCTCGCCGACGAGCAGACGGCCGCCACCGTCACCGTCCTGCAGTTGTTCAACCACACCGCCGGCTGGGCCGGCGACTTCATGGGCACCGGCAGCGACCTGGGCGACCACGCACTCGCCGACTACGTCACCGCAATGGCCACCCTCCCCCAGGAGCGCCCGGTCGGTACCGGCGCGTCGTACAACAACGCATCGCTATCCCTGGCCGGGCGGGTCATCGAGAAGGTGACGGGCCAGCGGTTCGAGGACGCCATCACCGAGTTGATCCTTACCCCGTTGGGAATGGAGCACTCGTTCTTCTTTCCCACCGACGTGATGACGCGTCGGTTCGTCGTCGGGCACAACTCCGATCCCGATGGGAAGTTCACCGTCGCCCGGCCGTGGGCCCTGCCCCGCTCCGCCGCACCCGCGGGCGGGATCACCGCCAACGCCGGCGACCAGGTCAGTTGGATCCGCTTCCACCTCGGCGACGGCACGGCGGCGGACGGGACCCGGCTGCTGAGCCGGCGGAACCTGGACAAGATGCAGCAGCCCACCGTCCACATGCCGGGCAGCGCGTTGGGCGACGCCGTCGGTATCAGCTGGATGCTCAAGGACGCCGACGGAGTTCGACTGGTCAGCCACGGCGGGTCCACGCTGGGTCAGCAGTCCGCGTTCGTCATGGTTCCGGACAAGCACTTCGGGATCGCGGTGCTGACCAACGCCAGCTCCGCGGGAAGCGACCTGAACCACGGTCTGGTCCGGGACGCGCTGAAGCACTTCGTTGGGGTGGTGGAGTCCGACCCGGAACCCGCCGCCCGAGACGCAACCGCCCTGGCGGAATTCGTCGGCGACTACGACACCATCGCCATGTCGCTCAAGGTCTGGGAGTCCGCCGGTGGGCTGCTGGTGGACGCGGTGGCGAAACCGGCGTTCCTGGAGGCCATGGGGGCGTCGGAAGAGGACTTCGCCGAGCCCCCGATGGCCATCAGCATGGTCGGGTCGGAGGGCGACCGATTCGTTGGCACCGAGGGGGCCAGCAAAGGGTCAACGGGCTATTTCGCGCGGGACGACTCCGGTGCCGTGTCCGGGATCCACCTGGGCGGACGGCTGGCCGGACGAGTCTGACGAGCGGCGCGCCCCCGGACCAGCCCCGGCGTCAGTCGCTGACTCTCGGGGTGGCCCGTACGCCGAGGTGGACGTATCGGGTGCCGTCCGCGATCGAGTAGAACAGCACCGGCGTCCAGTTTGGCGAGCCGGTCATCCGTGCCGCGAACCGGTTCTCGGCGACCGGCACCAGTTCGTAGTCGTGGCTTTCCGGATTGAGATCGGTCATCGCGCCGGTCGGTGTCACGGTCAGCACCAGCCGACCGTCGCGCAGTGCGAACACCTCGTCGACGCTGGCCCGCGAGTACCTGCCCACGTACGGCTGCAGGTCGATCGACGGCGGGTTCTCCGGCGGAGCGAACGGCGCCGGCATCGTGACGCCTGCCAGCTCGGCGAAGATCTCCGCGTACAACTCGCGGTAGAGCCCTGCCGCGTCGCCACCGTTGGTCAGCAGCGCTACCGCGAATTCCTGCTCCGGCAAGATCCGCATGAAGGCGTTTTGGCCGACGGTGCTGCCATCGTGGCCGAACAGCCGGTGGCCGTCCCAGGAGAAGCGGATCCAGCCGAGGCCCCACGAGTCGCCCAGCACCTCCGGATCGGGTAGGTCCACTTCGTGCTGCGTCATGGCCTTGGCGCTGTCCTCCGACAGGATCCGGGTGCCGTCCGGAGCCACCCCGCCGGCGAGGTGCATCCTGGCGAACTCCAGCAGGTCGTGCACCCGCGCGGTGATCAGCCCCGCCGGTCCCACACTGCGTGGCATCATCCATCGCGGAGCGGGCTGCGGATCGTCCCCCGGATCTCCCATGTGCCCGACGGCCGCGCGGTGCAGGATCGCCTCCTCGGGAAGTGTCACCGTGGCCGGAAGGCCCAGCGGTTCGATGATCCGCTCGCGCAGTGCGGCATCCCACGTCTTGCCGCTGAGCACCTCGATGATCCGGCCGGCCAGCGAGAATCCCGAGTTGCAGTACGAGAAGGTCACGCCGAGCGGGTGATTCTGGGCCACCGTGTCCATGTCGGCGACGTACTTCTCCAGGCAGTCGTCGCCCCGGCCGGTGTCGGTGAAAACGTCGCCGTCGATGCCGCTGGTGTGCGTCAGCAGGTGCCGGATAGTGACCTGCTTGCTGGCCTGCGGGTCGGAGACCGCGAAATCGGTGATGATCTGGGCTACCGGGGTGTCCAGGGTCAGCTTTCCCTCGTCGACCAATTGCATGATCAACGTTGTGGTCCACACCTTGGTGATGGATCCGATCTGGAAGACGGAGTCCGGCGTCGCCTCGACCAGGGTCTTCTTGCTCAACAGGCCGGCGGTGACGTCCACGATCTCGCCGCCGGACAGGATACCCAGAGCTGCCGCCGGGACCTTGTACTTGGCGATCAGTTCGGCGAGTCGGGCCCTCCAGTGCGCGCCGTCGACGGGTGCCGGTCGGGCCGTGCCCTCCGCCCCGCCGGGTGCCGCGGTCGCCTGTGGTGCGTCGCTCATGATTGCCCTTCTTGGTTGATGGCTGGTGATGCCGGCGCCGCTTCCTCGGGGAAGGGAAAACGCTTCGAATTGGCCGTCGCGATCGCGCGCTCGGTGGACGGTGGAGTGGCGATCCCGGCGAAATGGCAGGCGGCATGGTGCGGTCGGTCGGCGGCGCCTATCGATGGGTCGTCGGTCAGACAGATCTCGCGGTCCGGTACCACCAGCGGGCCGATCGGGCAGCGCGGGTGGAACCGGCAACCGGGGGGCGGATCGTGTGGGTCGGCAGGATCAGGCTCCAGCCGCTCGTCGTTCGGACGCAGGAAGGTCTCGCCCAGCCGCGGGGATGACTCCAACAGGGATCGGGTGTACGGGTGCTGCGGGTCGGCCAGAACGGCGCCGGCAGGCCCGTACTCCACCACCCGGCCCAGATACATCACCGCGATGTAGTCGCTGACGAACCGCACCACCGCCAGGTTGTGGGAGATGAACAGCATCGACAGCCCCAGCTCACGATGCACCCGCCGGATGAGGTTCAGCATGGCGCCCTGCACCGAGACGTCCAGGGCCGAGGTCACCTCGTCGGCGATCACCACCTTCGGATCGCCGGCCAGCGCGCGAGCCAGCGCGACCCGCTGCCGCTGGCCGCCGGACAGCGAGCCGGGCAGGTACTCCGCCCGGTCCGGATCCAGCGCGACCAGTTCCAGCAGCCTGCGCACCTCGGTGCGCCGGGCTGCCCGGCCGCGCACCTTCGGCAGGGCCTCGGCGATCGACTGTCCGATCGACATCCGCGGATCCAGTGAGGAGTACGGATCCTGGAAAACCATCTGGATCGGCCTCGCACCCCGGCCGCGGTGGCTCACGGCAGCGCCGTCCAGCAGGATTTCTCCACCCGTCACCGGGGCGAGCCCGACCGCGGCCTTGGCCAACGTGGACTTCCCCGATCCGGATTCGCCGACCAGGCCGACGATCGCACCGTCCGGCACCAGCAGATTTACGTCATCGACGGCTCGAAGTGCGCTCCCACCCTGGCCGAACTGCACCGTGACACCGCGGAAGTCAAGCTCGCTCACCGGTGCCCACCTCCCGCGTCGACGAATGGTTGCGGTCCACCGGCCCGGACTCGACCGGCCCGGACCCGACCGGCCCGGACTGCGGATGCCAACAGGCAGCGACATGCCTTGGACCGCGCTGGGTCAACGCGGGGTCCTGGGCGCGGCAGCGGTCCGTGGCGAACGGGCACCGGGCGGCGAACGCGCAGCCGATCGGGAACGCGGACGGATCCGGCGGGCGGCCCGGGATGGTTGCCAGTTCGGCGTCCAGCGCCACGTCCATGCCCGGAACGGTCGCGATCAGCGCCCGGGTGTACGGATGCGCCGGTCCGCTGAGCAGTTGACCGACCGGTAGGTCCTCGACGATCTTCCCGGCGTACATCACCAGTACCCGGTCACAAACCCCGGCAACGACGGCAATGTCGTGGGAGATCAGCAGCAGCGCCGAGTTCTCGTCCGCCCGGACCTTTGCAATCAACTCCAGCACGTCCCGCTGGACCGTCACGTCCAGCGCCGTGGTCGGTTCGTCGGCAATCAGCAGTGCGGGCGTGCCCATCAGGCCCATCGCGATCATGGCGCGCTGCCGCATGCCGCCGGAGAACTCGTACGGGTATTGCCGCGCCCGCCGCTGTGCAGCCGGAATGCGGACCGCGCGGAGCCGGTCGACGGCGCGGGCCGCCGCCGATCGCCGCGACGCCCCCTGATGCACCTCGGCGATCTCGCTGAGCTGGCGGCCGACCTTCATCGCCGGGTTCAGCGAGCTCATCGGATCCTGGAAGACGACAGCCATCGAGGTGCCTAGCAGCTTGCGCAGGTCGCCGGAAATGTCGCCGCGCAGATCCCGGCCCAGGAAATCCAGCCTGGCCGCGGCCACCATGCCCGGATACTCGATCAGCCGACTCACCGCCAACGCAGTCAGGCTCTTACCCGAGCCGGACTCGCCGACGATGCCGACCGCTTCGCCGCGGGCCAGGGTCAGGTCGATGCCCCGTACCGGGGTGATCGGGCCCTGCCTGGTCGGCAGCGTGACGCTCAGACCACGAACGTCGAGCAGAGCTCCAGGTGCCGCCTCTTCGACGGTTTCCGGAGCGGTGCGCGGCCCGCGGATCCGGCGGACGGCGCCGCGGCCGGTGATGGC
>JALYVF010000206.1 GCA_030853385.1 Actinomycetota bacterium
CGGGTGGAGGGGCCACGGCCGTGGCGGGTCTGGCGGGAGCCGGAGCCTGCGACGGCGGATGGTAGGCCGCGGCCCCTCCACCCGACGGAGACGGCACCCATACCTCGCGGCCCTCCACCCAACAGAACCGTCTACCGCGGCGGCGCTGGCCGCTCAGGACACCGTCGCCGCGTAGTACCTGTCCCGGAAGACGCCGGTGAACTCCTCGAAGGTGCCGGCTTCGATGCTGTCGCGGATGGCATCGACCAACGAGATGATGAACCGCTCGTTGTGGATGGTGGCCAACGTCGCGAACAGCCGCTCGCCGGCCTTGTTCAGGTGATGCAGGTAGGCGCGGGTGTAGTGCGCGCAGGTGTAGCAGTCGCATTCGGCATCCAGCGGGCTGAAGTCCCGGCGGAAGCGGGCCGTCGTCACGTTATAGCGGCCGTCGCGGGAGTAGATGGCGCCGTTGCGGGCCACCCGTGACGGCGAGACGCAGTCGAAGGTGTCGGCGCCGGCCTCGATCGCCACGATGATGTCGTCCGGCTCGCTGATGCCGAGCAGATGCCGAGGCTTGTCCTGCGGCAGTTCGTCGGAGCACCAGCCGACGATGGTGCCAAGGTTGTGCTTCTCCAGCGCGCCGCCGATGCCGTAGCCATCGAAGGCACGGCCGCTGCCGTCCATTGTTCCCAACGCCAGCAGCCCGCGCACCGCCTGCCGACGCAGGTCCTCGAACTGTGCGCCCTGCACCACCCCAAACAACGCCTGGTACGGCTTGCCGACCCGCTCGGCCGTCAGCCGATCATGTTCGGCCAGGCAGCGGATCGCCCACTGCCTGGTCCGTTCCAGCGAGGCCTGCTGGTACGGCCTGGTGTTCATCAGGGTGGTGCACTCGTCGAAGGCGAAGATGATGTCGGCGCCCAGCTGGTGTTGGATCTGCATCGAAACCTCAGGCGTGAAGCGGTGTTTCGACCCGTCGATGTGCGATTTGAACGTCACCCCGTCGTCGTCGACGGTGGCCATCCTGGTCTTGCCTGGCGCGATCACATCGTCGGACTGGATACCTTCGGTGGACATCGCCAGCACCTTCTTGAAGCCCACCCCGAGGCTCATCACCTGGAAGCCGCCGGAGTCGGTGAAGGTCGGGCCCGGCCAGTTCATGAAGGCGCCGAGGCCACCGGCGGTTTCGATGATGTCCGGCCCCGGCTGCAGGTACAGGTGGTAGGCATTGGCCAGCACCGCCTGCGCGCCGGCTTCGGCGATCGTCTCCGGCAGCACCGCCTTGACGGTGGCCTTGGTGCCGACGGCGATGAAGGCGGGAGTCCTGATGTCGCCGTGCGGTGTGTGGATCACCCCGGTACGAGCGTGCCGGCCGTCCAGCCGGGTACCCACGGTGAATCCGAAGCCGTTCGCCATCGCCGCCACCTCTGGCATCCAACCAGGCCGCAACCGCCGGCTTGTCCCCCGACCCCCGCATCGGTGACGATCAACCGATGTTCGGCAAACAGCAAGGACCACACGGCGACTACAGCCGCAACGAGACCGATGCGGAGCGTCTCGACCGGAACTTCGGCGAGCTGCTGCAGGAGCTGCGGGTGGCGCAGGCCGGGGTGCAGATTCTGTTCGGGTTCCTGCTATCGCTGGCCTTCCAGGCGCGGTTCGTCACCCTGGATGCCTTCGAACTCGACGTCTACCTGGTCACCCTGGTGGCGGCGGCGCTGGCTGTCACCTTCTTCACCGGACCCGTTGCGGCGCACCGACTGCTGTTCCGTCGCGGGGTCAAGGACTTCCTGGTCAAGTACACCGCCCGGATGGCGGAATTCGGCCTGGGCTTCCTGGCGGTGGCGGTGGTGGGCGGCGTGGTGCTGGTGACCGATGTGCTGCTGAACCGCGGAGCGTCGTTGGGTATCGGTGCCGGTCTGGTACTGGTCGGGGCGGTGATCTGGCTGCTGGTGCCGATCTCGATGCGCAAGCAGGGCCACCAACCCGACCAGATCTGACGATCTGTCAGCCGAAGGCGGCCGTCGCCGGCGCCGTCACATCGGTCGACAGTACGAAGGTGGCGCCGTCCAGTTCGCCGGGCTCGGCGAGGTCGCCCCGGGCGGAGGTGACGAGCATCCGACCGTCGGCGATGGTGACGCTGGTCGGCTGTTTCGCCGGCATCGAGAGCAGATCCGCCCAGTTGCCGTCGGGGTCGATCCGCGCGATGGCCGATCCACCCCAGAGCGCCACCCACAGGTGATCGTCGTCGTCGACCGTCATCCCGTCGGGGACGCCGAGCTGCTCCGGGATGCTGACGAGCACGTCGCCGCCTTCCAGCGCACCCTCGTCGCTCACCAGGTAGCGGCGGATGGTGCCGACCGCCGAATCGGCGAGATACAGGGTGCGGCCATCCGCGGTGCAGGCCGGGCCATTCGGGCAGCCGAGGCCGTCCAGCAGCTCGGTGACGGTGCGGTCCGGATCGACCCGCCACAGCTGGCCGCTGCCGACGGTGCCCGGAAAGTCCATGGTGCCGAAGAATAATCGGCCGCTTGCAACGGCAGCGTCGTTCACCCTGCGCGGCGGCTGATGGCCACCGGCCGGCCGGCCGATCCAATCCATGTTCGCCGCCTGGTCGACGAGCGCGACGCCGGTTCCGGCAATCACGATCATGCCGCCGCCGGCCACCGGTGCCATCGCGCCGAGCGGCTCGTCGAGGTCGAGCAGCCGGCTGAGCTCGGCAATCCCGCCGGCGCTGCGCCACAGGTTGCCGTCGAGCAGGTCCACCTGCCAGAAGTCGGTGCCGTCCCAGCGGCCACCCTCGCCGAGCCGGAACCGGTGCTGGTCCAGCGGTTGCAGGTCGACCGTTCGGGGCGTTCTCGGCTCACTCATCGCGCAGTCTCCTCTTCTCGGACGCCATCGCTCGTCACCCGGGTAAGTCTTGGCCTGCACCACCAGTTGTTCCAGTCTGGCAGCCGGATCGGTGGCACTGGTGAAGTCGTCGAGGGTAGGGATCGCCTGGCGGGTCATCCGCGGAGCCGCTCGGCGAACCAAGGGCCGAGCTCGGCCTCGTCGAAAGACGCGCCGCCCTCGTGACCGTTGAACGCGCGCACCACCACTTCTGGCTGCACCATCATGTTGTTGATCGCCCCGTAGATGCCCGACGGTGGGCACACCGTGTCCATCAGCGCCACGCAGACCCAGACCGGGCAGCGGATCAGCGAGGCGAGCAGCGCGCAGTCCACGTAGGCAAGATTGTCCAGAGCTCTTGTCCCCCAGTCCCTATGGGTCGCCTGGAAGTTCACCACCTCGGAGAAGGGGCCGGTCGAGCTGATCTCGGCGCTCCGGTCGATGCCGCACATAAACGGAGTCCGAGCCGCACAGGCCACCACGTCCGGCACCAGCGCGGCGGCCGCCAGCGCCATCGCACCACCCTGGCTGTGTCCCCACACCGCTACCCGGTCGGCGCGGACTCCCGGCAACGTCCGGGCCGCATCGACGGCCAGCGCCGCGTCGGTGAACAGCCTGCGGTAGTACAGGTTTTCCGGGGAATCGACACCCTTGGTGAGGAACCCGGTGGCTGCCGGTCCGCTGCCGTGCGGGTCTGGCGTGTCACCCGTCATGTGCATGCTGCCCTGCCCGCGGCTGTCGACCACCAACTGCTGATAACCATGCGCTGCCCAGAGCATCCGCTCGTGCGGAAGGCCGCGACCACCGCCGTAGCCGATGTACTCCACCACGACAGGAAGATCGTCGGTAATGCCCTTCGGCCGGGTCCACCAGGCGCGAATCGGCTCACCGTTGAAACCGGGAAAGGTGACGTCGGAGATGTCGAACGCGGTCACGGCGGTGTCTGCAGGTTGGATCGTCAGCTCCCCGCCGGCGGCGCGGGATTCGGTCAGCGTGTCGGCCCAGAACTGCTCGAGATCCTCCGGTGAGCTGCGCGGATAGCGGTAGGCCTGCAGGTCGGCCAGCGACATGTCGGACAGTGGCATCAGCGAGTGGCCTTTCGGGTCGGTGCCGTACGGGTGGCGGCGAGCTGCGCGTCGTGGGCCCGTTGCAGGGCCAGCGGCCCGCCGCCGACCGTTGGATCGGCG
Organism: Actinomycetota bacterium; assembly: GCA_030853385.1. GTDB lineage: Bacteria > Actinomycetota > Actinomycetes > Mycobacteriales > Nakamurellaceae > Nakamurella. Next base: position 4,056 of record JALYVF010000206.1, read on the forward strand.
AAATCAGTGTTGGGCAGCAACGGATACCAATCAGGTCGACCTGGGTCGCGGTCGTTGGGGATAGCCGCCGAGTTCGAGGTACAACGCGGCGTACTCGGCTTTTTCACGGTCGAGATCGACGCCGAGACCTGGCCCCGACGGCACCGCGATGGCGCCGTCCGAGTACTGCATTTTGCCGCCGGGCAGATCGCGCTGGCCCACGGTGTGTGCGGGTGATCGCCAGCTGCTACTCCTCTCGGGTGACCCGGAAACCCGCGACTGAAGTCAAAAATGTAGCCGACACAGAACACCGGGGATAGAGAAGACAACGGTCGTCGGCATCGAACCGCAAGCCGAACGGTCTTGCGGCGCATCATCTCGCAGCGGCGGCGTGTTGCTGCGGGGCTTGACAGGCATCTCGCAAACGGGCCTTCCACCACAGCCCGCTCTTGCGCCCCTCGCGGCAGCGGTTACCCTGAGGTTTGCGGTATGCACGCAGGAAGCCCCCCGGCCGCTGAGGCCGGGCAAAGCGGGGAGATCCAGATGGCCAAGAACGACGACCACAGCACCGGCGATGGCCGGGAGCCGTATTCGGACATCGGTGGTCCCCAGGGCAAGCATGCGCAGACGCATGATGTGCGTCGTGAGGAAGTAACCAACTCTGCCCCGAAAGTCGACGAGCCGGACGAATTCGCCAACGACCTGGCCAACGACAACAAATAACGGCTGAAAGAATCGCGAGTCGCACTCCGACGACCACCCAGTATACGATCGGTGTCCACATATTTGCACCGGCAACGCTCGCTGGCCGCATGGGGTTCGCCTATCGGGGTGCCGATGAGCTCCGGCCCCGATCTACCCCCGTGGCCCGCGTCGCGTCCGAGTCAACCTGGGACGCCGGTTGCCCGACGTTGATGGGCTAACGCTCACGATCAGGCGCGTCGGAGAGTGTCCGGTCGAGCCCGGCTGGGCGCTCGCCGACTGCGTTCTCTGTCGCGTCATTGCGAAACCGTGCGGCTCAGGCGGGGTGGCGCAGGGTGGCTCAGATTCCCCATCGGCTGGCGCCACCGGCATGGGTCGTTGCGTCGTCGTCGGGTACGACGCCATAGCTGGGATGGGGAGGGGCTCAAGCTCGTGCGGAGTTGGTCGCCCGGCCTCATGGCTGCGTCGAGGAAGGGATGAGCGCGCGGAGCAACTCTGGGTGCCAGCGGTCGTGGTCGGCATCGCGTAGCGCGAAGGTCGGTCCGTAGGACCAGTATCCCCAGGCGAAGCCGTGCTGTTCGGCAAGCTGGCGGTTGAACCGGGCCCAGCGTACGCGCGAGGGCACGTCCGCGTTGTTGCTGGTGCCGAACTCGCCGATGAACACCGGCCGCTGGTGGCTGCGGGCGTAGGTGGCGATGGCGTCAAAGCCGGCGTGAAGTTCTCCGCGTTGCTGGGGGTCGGCGTCCCAGGTGGTTCCGAGCCAGGTGGCGGGGTCGCCGAGTTCGGTGCGCCCGAGCCATGTCTCGCCTTGCATGGTGAACATGATCGGCCAGTAGTGGTGGACGGTGAGGATCAGGTTGCGTTCACTGTCGGGCAGGCTCAGTTCGTGCAGGAATCGAGGGTTGTTGTAGGTGTGTGGTCCCGCGATGATGGTGCGGACCGGATCAACTTCTCTGACGGCGGCGCACAGATCGCTCAGGTAGTCGTTCCACACCGGGTCGAGATTGTGATGGGGCTCGGACAGCGGCTCGAGCACGACGCTTGCTCCGTGGTGCTTGATCGAGGCGGCGAGCTGGCCGGTGCAGGCCAGCAGCCGTTCGCGGTGTCGCGGCGGGTCTGCCATCAACTCCGGGTCGAGCATGTTCGCGAGCACGACGGCCAGACCGTGCCCGGTCGCGGCGTTGATGGCCTGCTCGACTCGTTCCAGGGCCCGCGGGTCGAGCCGAGGGGCACCAGCGGCGAGGGTATGTAGGGCCATGCTGGTGACGAGTCGGATGGCGGTGAACCCGGCCCGCGCGCACTGCCCAAGCAGATCATCGGTGACATCCGCGACCCAACCGGGTTTGGTTGGGGAGCCGAGATCCAGGCCCACGTTGAGGGTCCGGGCCAGCCGCCGGTTGGACTGCTCGGCGAACGTGGCGTCCCTCGACGGTGTAGTCATGATCGTTTCTCCTCGGTCGGACGGGGTGCTGGCCAGCGCAGCTCGCCGCCGCGGAGCTGGTCGGTGAACTCGGTGAGCCAGTCGCGTTGGGCGCGGCGCAGAGCCTGGTTGTAGCGCTCTTCCGAGAGAAATATCTCGGCCACACCCGCCTCAATCGCGGCAGCGATCGCCGCGTCGGTGTCCTCAACCGCTACGCCGAGTGCGTCCGATCGCCGTTGCAGCAGCGTGATCACTTCGGTTTGTGGCAGTACGTACATGAACGAAAGCGTGGCGGTGAACTGGTCGCTGAGCTCAGGGTCGGCCAACGTGTCCCGCACCCAGCTCTGCAGGGAACTCACTCCTGCCGGTGTGATCCGGTAGGTGGTCCGCTGCGGATGACGCCCGGCACGGGTGGTGTCCTGCACTTCGATCAGCCCCGTGTTGGCAAGGCGGGTGGCTGCGTCATACAGCGATGCGGAACCCCCCTTGAGGAGTCCGTCGTGCCCTCGTTCGCGCATGAGGGCACGTATGCCGTAGGGGTGCAGCGGCTGCTCGGCAAGCAGGCCGAGAACGACGATCGAGATCGGACTGCGCAGCGCGCGGGTGGACATGACGCTAGTATAGTCGAACTCGACTAGCCGGATTCGACTAAAGGAGAAGTATGAGTAGAAAGTCAAGAGCGGGCAAACAGGAGTGGCAGGCCCGAGCGGACGGATACGCCGAGCAATTACCCGCTGAGATCGATCGCGACGCGCGGACCAGGCTGGCCAGCTGGGACGCTCAGGGCAAACGTCCGGCATGGTTCCGCGTCAAGGCACGCCTATCCGGGAGCCGCCGATCCACGTCGCTATCCGCAGCCGTGAGCCCACATCTGATCGGTCCACTGGCCGAATGCTGATCGGCGATTCGTCGTTTCCACCCCGGTCGCGCCGCGGGCGCCCACAACGTGATCCATGGTCATCGTCTGCCGGATTGGGTACCGCAAGGAATGATGACGTCAACCGTCTCAACGACAGGAGCAAGCTCGTGAGCGCGATCGGCAACATGACAGGCAAGGCATTGGGCGCACTGGGCAAGCGGCTCGCACCCGAGCGCGCCTCCGGGTTCGTTCGATCGGTGCTGGAAAGGGCCATCGACGGGGTCGGGCCGCTTCCCGGAGCCGCGAAATCAGCGGACAAGGAGCTGGCCAAGGAGAACGGCGACACCGAGACGGCGATCCGCGAGCTGATCGACGGCCACGTGAAACTGGCCGGCGCGCAAGGGTTCGCCACCAACATCGGCGGCATCATCACCGCGGTGGCCGCCATCCCGGCCAACCTCACCGGGCTGGCGCTGATCCAGTGCCACCTGGTCGCCGGCATCGCCCACCTGCGTGGGTACGACCTGCGGGACCCCAACGTCCGCAACGCGGTACTGGCCTGCCTGCTGGGCAAGTCCGGGGTCAAGAACCTGGTCGGCGACCGGCGATTGCCGGCCACTCCGCTGGGCATCGCCACCGCCGCAGAGCACGATCCGGCCGTCGACGACCAGATCGCCCAGACCATCACCGCCGAGCTGATCGCCGGCGTCGGCGGCAAACGGCTGGCCACCATGGTCGGCAAGCGCATCCCGTTGGTCGGCGGGGCAATCGGCGGCGCCACCGACGGCTACGGCACCTGGCAGGTTGGCCGTTACGCGGCGCAGGAACTGCGACGATTGGACCACCAGGACCAATCGTGACGGCCGCCAGCTCCGATCAACTCCCGGGAATGACCCACTCCCAGGCACCCTGCACGTTCGGCTCCGTCAGCTGCAGCACGCCGTAGCGGGCCGTCGACTCGAGTACCACCCAGCCGGCTCCCTTGTCGCCCACCTCGAGCAGTCGGTTCGGTATCAGACCGGTCTTCAGGCAGGCTTTCGACGATGCGGTCGACATGTTCTTGTACACGGTGCCGGCGGCGTTCCTGACGGGCCAGACCTCCGGCGTCAGCGAGATCGCCCCGCTGGAAGCCTGGTAGGTCGACAGCACCTGGTAGCTGATCTTGACGGCGATCAGCGTGCCACCCTTGGCCTGCTTGGCTGTCGGGTCGGTGCAGTGGCTGCGGTAATCGGGATCGATCGCCGTCACGGTGAAGTTGAATGTCCTGGTGTTGTCCGCGTTCGAGAT
>JALYVF010000257.1 GCA_030853385.1 Actinomycetota bacterium
GGACCGGTTGACGAGCCCCGCCGGCCGTTGTTCAGACGCACGTTGGCCGCCGTGCGGAACGACACGGGAGGAACAAACACGAGGGCGGCAGCGCTCGTACAGTGGTGAGCATGAGTCTCTTCGGCAACAAGAACATGGTCGACCCGGCCAAGGCGCTTCCGGGGCGGGATACTCCGATGCCGGTCAACGGCAGGCACACGGTGCTTGGCAGCTCAACGGTTCCGCCGTGGCCCGCCGGCACCGAGGTGCTGTACGTGGCCTTCGGCTGCTTCTGGGGCGCCGAGCGGATCATGTGGAAGCTGGCTGGCGTGGTGTCCACCGCTGTCGGCTACCAGGGCGGCTACACGCCCAACCCGACTTATGAAGAGGTGTGCGGCGGTAAGACCGGGCACGCCGAGACCGTCCTCGTCGCCTACGACCCGGCCAAGACCACTGCCGAGCAACTGTTGAAAGCTTTCTGGGAGAACCACGATCCGACCCAGGGCAACCGGCAGGGCAACGACGTGGGCAGCCAGTACCGCTCGGCGATCTACTGGACCACCCCGGCGCAACAGACGGCGGTCGATGCCACCCGCGACGCGTTCGCAGAGGTGTTGCGCGCCAACGGCTACGGGGCGCCCACCACCGAGATCGCTGCCGCTGGACCGTTTTACTATGCCGAGGACTACCACCAGCAGTACCTGGACAAGAACCCGGGCGGCTACTGCATGCACGGCCCCAACGGCATGACCTGTCCCGTCGGCATCGTCCGGCAGGACCAGCTCCCGGCCCAAGCCGACGTGCTGCCCGCTCGGGACTGACCTGCTCTGCGGGGATGACGCCCACGCTCCCGCCGGTCGAGCACATTCGAGACTGGGCGCGGCGGAATCGCGGTGACGCGGAGCAGCGGGTCGTGCAGCTGCTGTCCGTGCTGCCGGAAGCGGCGCGGCCCACTGCCGAGCAGCTCGCCGCGGCACTGGTGAGTCGTCCGGTGACGCTCAATTTCCACCCGGATCGGGTTGCCCGTGACGGCGCGACTGCGGCGGAGTCGCTGCGGGACAACGGTACTTATCGGACCCAGTACGAGACAGGAACGGGTGCGGGCAGCCAGACGGCCTATCCCGGCGGCGATCGGGAACGCTGGGAGGCTCAGCTGTTCGGCGAACACCACCGCCAGACCGTGCCGGAGCTGCGGCCACGGTACGGCGGGCTCAACGCGGCGAAGTATCCGGCCGGTGCCTGCCCGCGATTCGGCTCATGCTTTCTCGAACTTCGGCCAGCGGCGTTGCAGCGGGCCACCTTTTGCGTCGAGGACTCTCATCGCAGTGCAAATGAGGGGCTCGTGGCTGATGTCGGTACGGTCGACGAGCCGATGAGCCTGCTGGCCGGATTGCTGCAACTCGCGGCAACCACCGGCCGGCCCCTTGGCCTGCCGCAGGGCGATGTTGCGGGCCTGGTAGCGGTCTTGCAGGCTCCGCTCAGTTGCGAAACCCCGCGCCCGAGAACCGTCGATCCGATTGGCCGGGCGCTGGACAGCACCGAGTACATCGAGGCGCAGTTGCACGGCCCGATCGACCTGGCTCGCGACGTGGCGAGGATCGTCATCGACCCGTCGTTCCTCGGCACACCCACCGGTGCGGCACTGCAGGCAGCGGGGGACCTATTCGGCGTGGAAATCTCTTGCCACCACGGCTTTTGCCTGGATGTGGACGACTACCGGGATGCCCGGGTGCGCAACTTTCGCGGCCAGGACGTCGCGGCGCTGGCGCTCCGCATTCATCGCGACTATTGCGATCCAGGCGAGCCGATCACGGCCAACGCCCTTGGGCTGGCCGCCAGGGAGCCGGCTGCGGCGACGGACCCGTGCGTCAGCAGATCAAGCAGGTCTGGCACACGATGGTGGCCTTTGGAAGGCCGGTTCGGTAACCATCGAGCTGGCGCGACGCCACGACTCACAGCTCGCGCGAGGAGAGCACACAGAACTCGTTGCCCTCAGGGTCGGCCAGCACATCCCAGGTTGCCTTGTTCGGGTCCTGACCGACGTCGACCCTGGTCGCGCCGAGATCGAGCAACCGTTGGATCTCGGCGTCGCGGTCGTCACTCAGGTGCGGCGCGAGGTCGATGTGCAGGCGATTCTTGATGGACTTGGATTCTCCGACGGGCACGAAAACCAGCCCCGGTGGCACCTTCGTCCAGTCCTCGGCGGACGGCTTCTCGGGCGTCGCATGTCGGGGAATGACGACCACCTCGTCGTCGGCCTCGAAGATGATCTGCCAGTCGAGCACCGTCGCCCACCATTGGGCTTGGGCGCCGATGTCGTGGCAGTCGACCACGACGGTGTACCAGCGCAACGACACGATCGGGCTCCTTCGCTCGGATCTTCGACCCGCTTTTCCGCAGACCGTAGCCCGCGTCACCGACATCATCGGCCGACGCTGGTCGGAGGTATCGCCTCTTCCTGCGGGGCGAACGTGGTGGACATCGTTGTCGAAGGTCCCGACGGCCGGATCATCGGAATCGAGGTCAAGCTCAGCCGTACGGTCTCTGACCGGGACGTCCGACATCTGAAATGGCTGCGCGAAACCCTTGGCCACCGGGTG
>JALYVF010000232.1 GCA_030853385.1 Actinomycetota bacterium
CTCGGGGGCATAACCGCGGGCCACGACGACCCGCACTGCCCGGCCATCAGTACCCGCCTCTCGGTGTCCGCCGTTCGCGGACCTCCGCAGCAGGCGCGCCGAACTGTGACCGATGCAGACCGCGTCACCACTGGTCAGCGGCCGGGCGGCGGATCCTCGTCCTCGGCAAAGCTGGCATATCGCTTGTCACCCTCGACGACGGTACCGGTGGAAATGGTGGCACCACCCTCGTAAGACCTGTTGTCGTCCAAGGCTTCTCGATGAATGGCCGGCGCCAGCCAGCGCGCCAGGTGGTAGCCGACGATGGTGACGATGGTGCCGAGCGCGATACCGGACAGCGTGAACTTCGATCCGAAACCCATGCTGACGTTGCCGATGCCGGCGATGACGCCGGCGGCGATCGGCACCAGGTTGACCGGGTTGCCGAAGTCGACCTTGTTCTCCTTCCAGATCTTCGCGCCGAGCAGCCCGATCATCCCGTACAGCACCACGGTGATACCGCCGAGTACCCCGCCAGGAGTGGAGCTGACAAAGGCGCCGAACTTCGGTATCAGCCCTAGCAGGATGGCCACGATCGCCGCGACGAAGTATGCGGCAGTCGAGTAGACCTTGGTGGCCGCCATCACCCCGATGTTCTCGGCGTAGGTGGTGGTCGGTGAGCCGCCGACGGCCGATGCCAGGGTGGTGCCGATGCCGTCGGCGAACAGTGCCCGACCCATGTACGGGTCCAGGTCCTCGCCCGTCATCTCGGCGACAGCCCTGACGTGGCCGGTGTTCTCGGCGATCAGCGCGATCACGCCGGGCAGCGCCAGCAGAATGAAGCTGACCTTGAAATCCGGCGAGTGTAACGTCGGGAAGCCGAACCAGTGCGCGCTGCCGACGCCGCCGACGTTGACGCGCCAGTGGGTGGTCACACCGCCGGCCCCGCTGTTGGCGCCAGGGTTGAACGAGGTGATCATCCCGAACAGCCGGTCGAAGATCCAGGACAGTGCGAAGCCGAAGATCAGCGCCAAGAAAATGGCGATCCGCGACCAGAAACCCCGGAACGCGACGGACGCGACGATGGTGAAGAACGCGGTGAGCAGCGCAATCGTCATGTCCTGTGGCCAGTACGTGTTGGCCACCACCGGAGCCAGGTTGAAGCCGATCAGCAGCACCACCGCGCCGCTGACCACCGGCGGCAGCAGCTTGCGAATCACCCTCGCCCCGACGAAATGCACGATGAGGCCGACGATCGCCAGCACCACCCCGGCCACCAGAATCGCCCCGGTCACGTTTCCGCTGCTCCCGCCGCCGGCCCTGATGGCGACGACCGCACCGACGAACGACGCCGATGTGCCGAGGTAGCTGGGCACCTTCCCGTTCACGATCAACAGGAACAGGATCGTGCAGATGCCAGACATGAAGATCGCCAGGTTGGGGTCAAGGCCCATGATCAGTGGGAAGACGAAGGTGGCGCCGAACATCGCGACCACGTGCTGGGCACCGATCCCGATGGTCTTGGGCCAGCTCAGCCGCTCGTCAGGTCTGACGACGGATCCGGGTGGGGAGTCACTCGGAACCTGTTTCCAACCGATGGCCATGAAGGAGCCCTCCTTGCGCTGGCCGCGAGCCGCGGCATCGTTCGTTGCCCCGAAAGCAGCAGCCGTCGATTGGCTCGTCGGTGGGTCCCGGGATTGGCGGAAACCTAGCGCCCTGCCGCATCGGTCCGGTAGGTGAGATCTGCCAGCGTCTGGCCGGTTTGCTTGTGCAGTCCACCCCGACCGGTACAGAGTTCATCGCAGCGCGCTGAGCCGATCAGCGACCTCACGCTGACCGAACTTCCGCACGGTCCGCTCGGCGGCGGCGAGGTCGGGCGTTCCGGCACGGACCATGTCTTCGATGTCTGCCCAGTCCTTGGTTCGGTCGAACAGCGCCTTGAAGATCGTCAGATCGGTCGCCGACAGGATGGGCACCGGCCGATCGAGCCCGGGAAAGTCCACATAGATCGCCCGACGCCGAAGTCCAGAGTGGAACGGCGCAGCCGGCAGGAACACGTCGATCGGAGTCACGTCCCACATCAACCGTGCTTGATCGATGCGATGCAACTGATCGATGGCTTGGGGATCGACATTGACAACCGTGCCAAGTACTCGGACCAGCTCGTCGATGCCACCAGCGGTTGGATACACCTGCAGGTCGATGTCGTTGGTAGTTCGCGGTTCGCCGACATGGAACATCAGCGCCAGGCCACCACCGACGATCGCGTCGATGCCGGCGCCATCGAGCACGTCCAGTAGCGCGGCGAGTTTGTCCGTCAGCGATGGCATCACCGAATCACAGCCACGAGGTCACGAAACGGCTTCGGTTCCGGGCGTGGCGTCGGCGGCCGGGCCGCCGTCATCGCGTCGGACAGCGCCAGCAGCTCCGCGATCACCTGTCGCCGCGCGGCCGGATCCAGTACTCGGGGGCTCTGCTCGCTGGGGTCACCGATCCACATCCCGGCCACCCGTCGGTGCTTCAACGGCAACAAGGCGAGTTCAGCCCGAAAGCCTAGCGCGGCAAGGAGTTTGTCCAGCTGCGCCAAACCCAGCTGGTGCCTGCCACGCAGATAGTCGCTGATCCTCCCCTGCGGTACGCCGCTGAGCTCCGCCAGCCGCAGCTGGGTCAGCCCCGAGCGAGTAAACGCCTCCCGAAGCAACTCATTGGTTCGCATACCCGATTATACCAACGGTGTAATATCCGCTGACAGTCTCACCGGCGCTACGGCCGAGCCCACCAATGACGGCGGGGCCGTCAGAGCCGGGCGGGAATGAGTCGCGCACACTCGGCCGGCGAGGTGTGGGTGCTGTCCACCCGCGCTGCAAGGCACGCGCGATCGTCGACTTCCCGAGCTCGAGCCACCATTGAGAACCACCACATCTGTCGTCGTTCAGACCCTAACGAGCAACGAGAATGCGCTGCGCTATGACGTTGCTTCGCTATATGAAGCAACGTCATAGCGACCGTCAGTCGTGCGCCACCCGCATCTGCCAGACGTGCAGGGCCACCGTCAGATCGGCCCGCAACCTGGCGTCGGTGGTGAAGGGGCCGAGCAGCCGCTCGAGTTTTCCGATCCGATAGCGCAGCGTGTTGTAGTGGAAGTGCAGGCGACGGGCCGTCTGCGCCACGTTGAGGTTGGTGTCCAGCAGCACCTGCAGGGTGCGGCGCAGTTCGTCGGACTCGACGTCGCCCTCCGGTTCGGCGAGCGTGCCGAGGGTGTCGGTGAGGAACGCCCGCAGCTCCGTCGAATCCGGCACCAGCGACAGCAACCGGTACAGGCCAAGGTCGTCGAATCTGGCCACCGTCCCACTGCCGGACAGGCGCCGGCCGACCCGCACCGCCTCCCAGGCCTGCGCGTACGCGGCGGGCAGGCCGCCGGCATCGGGCACCACCCGCGATACGCCGAGCAGCCCGTCGAACGGGACGCCCGGTGACGACAGGCCGCCCATCAGCTCGGCGATCTTGTTCGATTCCGGCACCGATGCGTCCGCGGTATGCAGCACCGCGACAGCTTCGGCGGCGAACGTCGCGGCGGCCGCTGCTGGATCCCAGCGCCGCACCCAGGACGCCCAAGAACCGGCCAGCTGTTCGGCCCGGCGGCGACGGACCGACTCGTCGACGGTCGCGCTAGCACCTGCGGCCACCACCACCACCATCGGTCCGGTCAGCTCCCAGCCGAAGCCCTTGGCGCCGGCGGCCGCGGCATCCGGCGCCACCCGCCCCGACAGCACCTCCCGCAGGAAGTCGCCGCGGTACTTACCCTCGACGGCGGCCACTGCGAGTTCCCTGGTCACCACCAGCGCCGCCACGGTGGCGCCGCGCTCCAGGGTGATCACGTCCTGTGCGTCCCAACCGGCGTCCGTGCAGATGGCGACCAGATCGCCCTGGTCCTCGGCGGCCACCACCGAGGCGACCAGCACACTCGCGGTGCCAACGGTGTGCACACCGTGACGGAAGGCGGTGGCGCGGAATAGACCGTCCTGATCGAACAATTCGTCGGCGCAGTCCGGCAGCTCGGCGCCCGCTCGGACGGTGACGCGGCCGCTGCGGTCGATATGTAATAGCGCGATCTGTTCCGCTCCGCCGAGCTGGCGCGGCAGCGCCTGCAGCACCTCCGGCAAACCGCCGCCATGCAGCACGATCTGCAGCAGCTCGTTGTGAGCTTGGGCGCCACGGGCCAGCACCGCGGCCTGCCTGCCGAGCACCTCGGAGAGAATCTGGTTGAGGATCTCGTCGAACCCGACGCCATCCGGAATCTGCAGCACCGGAAATCCACGCCGATCGGCGACAGCAAGCATCACCGGCGGCAGCTGATCGATGTACCTGCCCAGCTTGATCGCGATCCCAGCCAGCCCCTTGCGGTGCAGCTCCCCCACCAGCTCGTCCAGCGATTCCGGAGTGGCCCGCAGCGGGTAACCGGTGGTCAGCAGCAACTCGTCCGCCCTGGTCCACGGCAGTACGTCCGGCACTTCCATGATGTTGACGAAGCGGATCATCCGGTCGAGGCCGGCCTCGCCGGCCAGCACCTCGACCCCGGCCAGCGACGACAGATCCAGCGCGTCGCGCACAGAGATGCCGCGAATCATGTCCGGTCGATCAAGCGCGGCAACCGGCCGCGCAGCCTTCACCATTGGTGCTCCGATCTCGCCTGCCAGTACTCGACCTACCGACCGCTGTTAGCGGATTCCGCCGCGGCCCCGGCCCGCCGTCGTCAAATCTTGTCATGGGGGCCGCTCCTTCAGCGCGTCTAGCGTCGGGCGGGTGACGATTTGCCCGGTAGCCGCTGCGGCACCGCTCACTCCGCTGTTGACCGGGCCGCGTACCACCGGGTCGGTGCTGGCGGTGTTCTCGGCAGCCGCGATACTCGGCGTGACACCGGCCGACGGCACCGGGCCACGCATCGTTTCGCTGCTGAGCCGGCAGGCCAGCGGCGTTCCGAACGGCGTCCGGTTGCCGATGTCCGCGGCCGACGCGCCGTTCGCAGCGCTGCAGCCTGGAACGCCGGCGACGGTGGGTGCCAGGGAGATCGTGCTCGGCGACGCCGTCTATCGGCTGGCCCGTACCTGGCACACAGCGGTGCCGGCCATCCGGCCGGGCAGCTCGGCGCTCGAGACCGTGGCCGGCCGGCTGGCCCAGGTACAGCTCGGCGTGCCGACGGATCGGGTGGCGACGCTGGCGGCCGGGTTGGTAGTCGGCGATCCGGATCCCGCGGTTCGTCGGCTGATCGGCCTCGGCAGCGGGCTGACGCCAGGAGGTGACGACCTGCTGGCCGGTCTGTTGGTCGGGCTGCGGGCGAGCGGCAAAGCTGTTCTGCTGCAACAGGTCCGACATGCCGTCGGGTCCGATTGGGCTGCCACCGCCGAGCGAACCACCTCGATCTCGGTTGACCTGCTGCGGCTGGCGGCCGCCGGCCACGCATCGACCGAAACGTTGGCGCTGCTGACGGCCATCCACCGCACCCCGCCGGGAGCCGGCCATGCTTACTCCGAGAACCCAAGGGGCGCAGCGCATCTCAGCGCAGCGCAGCTTGGCGGCCCGCGTCGGGGCCGGCATCATGGCCCGCTGCACGCGGCGATCGACAAGCTGCTGGCCGTCGGCCACACCTCGGGTTCCGACCTGGCGACCGGCCTGTTGATGGGGCTGCGCCCGATCCGCCGGGTTCCGGCGACGGGCCGGCCGCCAGGACTGCCGGTCCAGCAGAGCGCCGGTTCCACCCTCATCGACGCGCCACTACGGAACAATGGGGGTATGGCGCGGTGACCGATCATGTCGAGGTTCGGCGCGGGATCTATCACGACTCGGTGACGCTGATGCGCATCACCCAGGCGGTATCCGGCACCAAGGGGGTGACGGGCGCCCAGGTCGGTATGGCCACCGAATTGAACGCCGAACTGGCTGTCGGGCTTGGTTTTTCGATCCCAGCGGGCACCGGACCCAACGATCTGCTGGTCGCCGTGCGTGGCGCCGACCAGCTGGCGGTCGATGCCGGGCTGGCGGCGGTCGAGCACGCGTTGACGGCGGCCGCTGAGGCCGGCCGCAGCGGCGCCGGCTTCGGTGATGCGCCGCCGCCGCGCACTGTCCGGTCGGCGGCGCTGCTTGCGCCGGATGCCTCGCTGGTGCTGCTGTCCGTCCCCGGTGCGGCCGTGCTCGGCGAGGCGATGGACGCCATCGAGGACGGCCGGCACGTAATGATCTTCTCCGACAATGTTCCGGTGGAGCACGAAATCGTCTTGAAGGACGCGGCAACCAAGGCCGGGGTAATCGTGATGGGTCCCGACTGTGGCACCGCGGTGATCGGCGGTGTCGGTCTCGGATTCGCCAATGTATTGGCGCACAGCGCTTCTGCCGGCACTCGGGTGGGGGTGATTGCCGCGTCGGGGACCGGGGCACAGCAACTGACCTGTCTGCTGGACCAGGCCGGCGTTGCCATCTCGCAGGTGATCGGGCTCGGTGGCCGAGACCTGTCGGAGCGGGTCGGTGGACGCAGCGCGCTGGCGGCCCTCGAGTTGCTGGACGGCGATCCGAACACCGGGCACATCGTGGTGATCTCGAAGCCACCGCACCTGGCCACCGGCAAGAAGGTGACGGACGCAGCGGCCAACCTGACAACTCCGGTGACGCCGGTCCTGCTCGGGCCCGGCCAGCCGGACATCACCAGCGCCGCCGAGACCGTGCTGACCACCCTCGGCATACCCGTTCCGGACTGGCCGAGCTGGTCCCCCCGGAACCCGTTGCCGGCCAACGGCCCTGGTGACCGAGGCGGGGCCCTGCGCGGGCTGTTCTCCGGTGGAACCCTGGCCGACGAGGCGATGCTGGTGATCGAAGGAGCGCTGGGTACCGGCATCAGGTCGAACATCCCGCTGCGGCCGGAGCTGGCACTACCCGCCGAGGCGCTCGGCCATGGAGTGCCGAGGCTGACCGGTCTCGGCACCGTGATCGTCGACCTCGGTGACGACGAGTTCACCAGGGGCCGCCCGCATCCGATGATCGATCCGACGCTCAAGCTCGAACTGCTGGCGGATCAAGCGGAGGACCTACACGTCAGGGTGGTGCTGCTGGATGTGGTGCTCGGCTTTTGCGCCGAGGCAGATCCGGCCGCGTTGCTGGCGCCGGCGATCGAAAAGGCGTTGGCAGCGGCCAACACTGCTGATCGGCTGCTGGACGTCGTTGTCTCGCTGTGCGGTTCCGCCGGCGATCCGCAGGACAGAGAACGGCAGGCCGCAGCACTGGTGGCCGCTGGAGCTCAGGTGTTCCTGTCCAACGCCACCGCGGCCAGCGCAGCTGCGGCGATCGCCATCGGCCGCGCACCGGTCGGCAGCGCCGACCCGAACCGGAAAGACGGCTGATGGCCCACGACCTGCTTGCCGGGCCGCCGTCCGTCATCACCGCGGGCGTCGACCTGTTGGCCGATGCGCTGCGCGGCCAAGCCGTCGCCGTCACCGAGGTGGATTTCCGGCCGCCGGTCACCACCCCGTCGGCCGATCCCGTCGCCGTCGCTGCCGCCCTGGACGCGGTGCTGGCGGATCCGCGGCGCGGCGCGGCCAATGCGGAGGCAGCCGCCAGGATGACGGGCGTTCGGGCGGTACTGGTGGACGTGGTTCCGGCCGCCGAGGCACTCGGGATGACGGCAGGTCAGTTCTTCCACGCCGGACCGCCGATCAGCTGGCAGCGCGCCTCTGGACCACTCCGCGGCGCCCTGATCGGCGCGTTGCTGTTCGAAGGGTTGGCCGACGACGCCGCCGAGGCGGAAGCGAAACTGGCTGCTGCGGAAGAGGTTTCGTTCGAACCGTGCCACTCCCATCATGCCGTCGGGCCGATGGCCGGGGTGGTGTCGCCGTCCATGTGGATGTTCAAACTCGTTGACGAGAACCAGCCCGACCGGGTCGCCTACTGCTCGCTGAACGAGGGCCTCGGCAAGGTGCTGCGGTACGGCGCGTACGGCGACGAGGTGATCACCAGGCTGCGCTGGATGGCCGATGTGCTGGGGCCGGCATTGGCCATCGCGGTCCGCGAGGTGGCGAAGAAGGCCCCCGTCGACATCACCGCCATCGTCGGGCAGATGGTGCAGATGGGCGACGAAGGGCACAACCGCAACCGGGCAGGGACGTTGATGTTCCTGCGGGAGATCCTGCCGGCGCTGATCTCCTCGGGACTGCCGACCAGCGATGTCGCAGCAGTGTCCGCTTTTATCGGCGGCAACGACCACTTCTTCCTCAACCTAGTGATGCCGTGCGGCAAGCTGATGGGCGACGCCGCGGCTCACATCCCTGGATCGACGGTGGTGACGGCGATGTGCCGCAACGGCACCGACTTCGGCATCAGGGTGTCCGGCACCGGTGACGACTGGTTCACCGGCCCGGCCAACTACCCGGAGGGGTTGTTCCTGGCCGGTTTCGGTCCGGACGATGCCAATCCCGACATCGGCGACTCGGCGATCACCGAGACCATGGGCATCGGCGGCATGGTGATGGCAACGGCACCCGCCATCGTCAAGTTCGTCGGCGGCGCCCTTCCTGATGCGCTAGCGGTGACGCAGCGGATGTATCAGATCACCGAAACCGAGAATCCCGCGTTCGCCGTGCCGATCCTGGAATTCCGCGGCGCCCCAACAGGTATCGACGTCACCAGGGTGTTACGGACGGGCATCCTGCCGCAGATCAATACCGGCATGGCCGGCAAGGTCGCCGGCACCGGCCAGGTAGGGGCCGGCCTGGTGACCCCGCCGATGGATTGCTTCACCGCCGCCATCGTGTCGCTGGCCGCTGCTGTCGACGGGACCATCGGGGCGTCCGCACCCGATTGACCGCGTTCGCATGGCAGTGAGAAGGTACAGATCGAAATGATCGAATCGACGTAACACCAAGGAGAGTCGTGCAGCTTGCTGCAGACACCCCACCACCCGGTTTCCATTCGGGAACACCACGCATGGTCGCCCGCGACACCGCCGCCGCAGTCGAATTCCTTCGCGCGGCCTTCGGGGCAGTCGGCGATGTTCACCCTCATCGTCCCGCCGAGATCCGCATCGGCGACTCGTTCGTGCTGGTGTCGGCGGCCGGCGAGCGGGAGTTGTTCCCGGCCTTCCTCTACCTGTACGTGGCGGACGCCGACGCGGCCTGGTCGCCGCGCGCGGGAGCGCCCTGAGCTGTCTAAGGTGCGGTGATGCCCCGTTACGTGCTCGATGCGCCCACTCTTCTGCAGCTGGTTGCCACCGAGGTCCAGGTCAGTCCACGGCACCAACTCGTCGCCCCCAACCTCATTCGCTCGCAAGCACTTTCGCTGCTGCTCAAGGCCGTCCGGAGCGAGGAGCTCACCGAGGCACAGGCACTTGCCCAGCACGACCGGCTCACCGAGCTGAAGATGCGGCTCCTCGGGGATCGAGTATCGCGACGGACCGCCTGGAAGATCGCCCGCGAGCAAGGCTGGGAGACCACCTACGACGCGGAATACATTGCCGTCACCAAGCTGCAGGCCGACGCCTTGATCACTGTGAACCCTGCGCTGGCGGCCAAGGCCAAGGGCCTGGTGGCACTCGCTCCGCTGAAAGCATTGTTCCCTGGGCAGGTAGCGGAGAACTGCCTCGACACGCCGCAACCAACCGGCGTGTCCCAACAGGATTCCGCTACCTCGGGGGTGAGGTCGCCGGATCATCGCCGGACCGATGAGTCTCCTGGCGGCCGTCGTTCTACTGTCTGAAAACATCAATGACCCCTCACCGGGTCCAACATCAGGAGCTGCACACAGATGGACTGGAAGCTTGAACTTGTGGTGGTGCCTGTCGCCGACGTCGACCGAGCCAAGGACTTCTATCTCGAGAAGGCCGGCTTCAACCTGCTCGTCGATCACCGGGCCGGCGAGGACTTCCGGGTGGTTCAGGTGACGCCGCCCGGCTCGGCCTGCTCGATCGCCATCATGCGCAACCCGGCCAAGGCCGGCTCGGTGGAGGGCCTGCACCTGGTGGTCTCCGACCTGGACGCGGCCCGCGCCGAACTCGTCGGTCGCGGAGTGGAGGTCAGCGAGATGTACCATTTCGGACCGAACGGGGAGCAGCCGGGCCCGGACCCGCAACGCACCGACTACAACTCGTTCATCACCTTCAGCGACCCGGACGGAACGGTCTGGCTGGTGCAGGAGGTCAAGGGAGCCAAGGCTTCCGGGTGATCCTCGACGAGCCCGGTTTCGCGGAGCTCGCTCGGCGGCACCGTCGCGAGCTGCATGTCCACTGCTATCGGATGCTCGCCTCGTTCGACGAAGCCGAGGACACCGTGCAGGAGACGCTGCTGCGCGCCTGGCGCGGCCGGGCGAGCTTCGACGGCAGCACGCTCGCCCGGGCGTGGCTCTACCGCATCGCCACCAACGTCTGTCTCGACGCGCTGCGCCGCCGGACGCGGCGGCTGACGTCGCTGAGTTCGTTCGCCGAGGTGCAATGGCTGCAGCCCTACCCCGACCTGCTGCTGGACGAGGCCGCGCCGAGCGAGGATCAGCCGGAGGCGATCGCGGTCGGGCGGGAGACCATCGAGCTGGCGTTCGTGGCGGCTGTCCAGCTGCTGCCACCTCGACAACGGGCCGCATTCCTGGTGCGGGACGTGCTCGGCTGGTCGGCCGCCGAGACGGCCGCGCTACTGGAGACAAGTGTGGCCGCCGCGAACAGTGCATTGCAGCGGGCACGGGAGACGATGCAGCAACAGCTGCCCGCCGCCCGCTCGGAGTGGTCAAGCCGGACGTTGAGCGACGAGGAGCAGTCGCTACTCGATCGGTTTATCGACGCGCATCAGCGGTGCGATATCGCGGCGGCAGCGGCCATCGCGGCCGCGGACATCCGGGTGACGATGCCGCCGAGACCGGTGGCCTTCGACGGGCGCAACGCGTTCCTGACGCTGCTGGAACGTGGGTTCGGGCCGGTCCGAGACGGTGACTGGCGGCTGCTGCCGACGTCGGCCAATCGGATGCCGGCGGCCGGCAGCTACCTGCGGCGACCCGGCGATTCCGAGTTCCGGCCGTTCAAGCTCGACATCCTGCGGGTGCGGGACGGGGCGATCAGCGAGATCACCACGTTCGGGAGCGTGCAGTTTCCGGAGTTGGGCCTACCGGCGACGCTGTAGCCCGCAGCGCCCACAGCTGCTCGACGACCGTCAGATTTTGCTGGATCTTGGCAAGCCCGGCGGCCGCCTCGGCGCGCCGGCGAGGGGTGACGAAACCGCGACGCTGTGTCGGGCTTCCGGACGCGCACCGTCCGCAATGGTGTCTCCGGTGTCGATGTCCAGCGAACGACGGAGACCATGACGGACTACGTCGTCAAACCACTCGGTCCCGACACCTTTGACGCGTTCGCGCGGCTCGCAGATACCGTCTGGAGCAGATGTTGTGCACCTGGTTTCACACGATGTGGGCCGAGAAACGGACCAACACGGAGATCGGCCGCGAGATGAAGGGGCGGCTGGTCAACGAGGGTCGCGCCCATGCCGCGCTGGTGTTCGACGGCGAGCTGGCGGTGGCCTGGTGCCAATACGGAACCCCGGAAGAATTGCCGAACATCCACCACCGCAAGGACTATGAGGCCAGCTTGGAGATCGTGCCGCACTACCGATTCACCTGCATCTACGTCGACAAGAACTACCGGCGACAAGATCTCGCGCGGGCCGCCCTTCATGGGGCTATGGACTTGATCGCCAAGGCCGGCGGTGGCGTCGTCGAGGGATACCGCAAGACACCGGCGGCAAGCAGGTGAAGCCGTCCCTTCTCTACAACGGCACCCGGACCTTCTCCGAGCAGGCCGGCTTACCTACATCCGGCCAAAGGCAAGGGGCACTCCGTGATGCGCATGGAGATCACGTGATCGCTGCCTCTCGCGGTCGGCGCTCCGGAGATCGGGCGGGGCGAGGGCTGTGCGCTGACACACTGACCCCGTGAACGGGCCCGTACTTCTCGGAAGCGGAGACACCCCTGCCGATGAAAGTGCTGTGTGGAGATCCGCGTACGCGGGTGTCCAGCGCTCTGTACTGGCCGTTCGCGCTGAGCGGCGCCATCCTGGACACCGCTGACAGCGGATTCGTGATGCGCTCGATCTGGCGCAGAGTGTCGCGCAGCTGGGCTCGGGGCCGAACAAGAGTGCGTCGACGTCTCGAGCAACCTGGATGGCGTGATTGACTGCGGTGCGACCGACTGGTGCCAGAACCAGCCGCCCTCCAGCGCCGCCCATGTCTTGCGCACATCGCGGCGCATCCGCGGGCCGATCGGCCTGCCGGACGCTTTCGTCGCGCTGTCCGCTGCCGGTGCGGTTGAGTTTCCGCCCCGGTTACATGTAACCTTGCGACATGGTTGAGCACAATTCCCCATCAGTCCGCCAGCGGGTAGCCGCTCATCGTGCGCGACTGCGCCGCCAGGGCCTGCGACCAGTACAAATCTGGGTACCCGACGTGCGCGCCCCAGGATTCGCTGCCGAAGCTCACCGTCAGTCTGCGCTGGCCGCCGCCAGCCCGTATGAGCACGAGGATCAGGCGTTCGTCGATGCCATCTCCTGGCTCGGTGACGAGGACGACGAGGGTCGGGAGTGAGGCGTGGCCAACTCTGGACCGCCGCCGGGGGCAAGCACTATGCCGGCAAACCGCGCCCGGTGCTCGTTGTCCAGGATGACCGCTTCGATGCCACCGACTCGATCACCGTTTGCCCGCTGACGAGCGACCCCACCGAGATTCCGCTACTGCGACTCGTGCTGGCTCCCCGATCGGAAGCCGGCTTGTCTCGGCCCAGCAGCATCATGATCGACAAGCTCACCACCATGCCCAGATCCAAGCTCGGCGAGCAGATTGGAGAGGTTTCCGATACCGAGATGCTGGCGCTGTCTCGTGCTCTGGTGGTGTTCCTCGGTCTGGCCTGACTGCCTGAATTCGCCCATCCTCAAACGGGACAGCCTGTGGGCGGAAGCGAGCAGCTCGTGGTGCTCCTGAAAGCAGAGTCGCGAAGGTTCCGCCGAGAGGACTGGTAGCCACCGGCGCTCGAAACCTGCGTCGCCCGGTACCGAAACCAGTTCGTTTGGACGCGTTGGCAGTCGGCGATAGTGACCACGACCACGATTGTGCCAGCAGGGGTTCAAACGCCGACGCTCGATCTGGGATCGGCACCACAGGCAGGGCAAGACCCAGACAATCGACTGGGCGGCGGACGCGGAAGTTCGTATAGTGGCCGTCGTGAAACCAGCCAGCGAGACCGCAATCCGATCGTCTTTCATCAATTGTTCCAAGGGTGACGCCAAGCGAATGAACCTTCCCCGCAACCTGTTCGACCAGCCGTGGGCCGACCTCGACTTCCTTGGCTGGACAGACCCACAGGGCCCGCAGCGTCGCTATCTGGCGGCGGAGCGGGACGACGCACTGGTGTCCATCGCATTGCATGCCGGGACCGGTAACGCCCGCAAATCCAACATGTGCGACATCTGTCTGACGACGCATCCAGGCGGCGGCGTGGTGCTGATGGTCGCCCCCAAAGCCGGCGCTTCGGGCCGGCTTGGCAGTACCGTCGGCAACTATCTCTGCGCGGATCTGGACTGCTCGCTGTATGTCCGCCAGCTGAAGACACCCGAAGTGGGGATGCGGATCGAGGACTCGACCACCGTCGACCAGCGGATCGACCGACTGCGATCGCGGCTCTATTCGTTCCTGGACAGGGTCGCCGCCTGACCACGCTGGTCCTGACAACGTATGCGGCGACCAGTTTCAGCGGTCGGCTGGTCCGGGATCGTTCTCGAGTTCGCGGATGCGGCCGGCCAGAAACCCGGCCTCGGTGCTGTTCTCGGTGAGCAGCCGCGCCTCCTGGTAGGCGGCGATTGCCTCGACCGGGCGGTTCAGCCGCCGCAGTAGGTCGGCGCGGGTCGCGGCCAGATACGGGTAGGTGGCCAGGCTCGGATCGTCCGAGAGTGCTTGCACCACAACCAGTGCGGCCAGCGGGCCGTCGTGGTAGCTCACGGCGACGGCGCGGTTCAGCGCCACCACCGGCGACGGCCAACGACGCAGCAGCAGGTCGTACAGGCCGACGAGCTGATGCCAGTCGGTGTCGGCAAAGCACTGCGCCTCGGCGTGCACCGCAGCGATCGCAGCCATCAGCGCGTACCGACCGGCCGGCGGATGGGCCAGCGCCTGCCGGACCAGCGCCAGCCCGTCGCGGATCGCCGCACCGTCCCACAGCGAGCGATCCTGGCC
>JALYVF010000269.1 GCA_030853385.1 Actinomycetota bacterium
GTTGTGTCGATACCAGCCACCTCACCAACGCGGTGTCCGGGGCGATCCAGGCCGGACCGTTCGACCTGAACAAGGGGCAGTGGGGCAATCTGCCCGACGGCACCAAGTTCTGGGTCGGTTCGACGGCGGCGTCCGTTCACACCGACGCCTACCTACGGGCCGAACAGGCCGACGGCAGGGCCGCGCCGGTCGAGCAGTACCGCCCATTCGACCCACGGACGTCGGTGGCAGACCTGCGCAGCTTCTATCCAGGCGCCGTCCGCCTCCCGTCCGCCGGCCGCTGGATCCTGAGTGTGACGATCGGCGACGATACCGGCTGTTTCCTGGTGACGGTGAGCTGAGGAGAATCCCGTTGGGGTGAAACAGGTTTTCGGCTTGTGTCGCACGGCCGAGAGCGCTTGTAGCCGACGCCCGGGCGCTGGCTATCGACCCTCCGGGGAAACCTGCGAGGCCCGGCCACGGCGGCTCGCTCACCGCTGGCGCACAGCCGAGGGACAGCTCCCTGGCGACGAACTTCATCATCGACGACACGGCACTGAACCTCAGTTGATTCGACGCATTACCTGAAAACGCGCCGCCAGTTCGCGAATCCGCCCGCACCGGACGCACCGTTCGCCACTGGCGGCGGGTTTTCAGCGTTTCACGGCCGGTCCCGTCGGATCGGGCCAGCGAGGCTGACTCATCTGTGCTCGTTGAAACGCGTGCTCGTTGGCAGGCCGGCTCGTTGGCAGACCGGCTCGTTGGCAGACCGGGACAGGGGCCGATGCCCGACCCCTGCCCCGGCCTGGCATGGCACCGGGTCGGTGTCAGTCCAGCCCTCAGTCCAGCTGTCGATCCAGCCGTTCGGACATCCGCCGCAGCGCTTGCTCGGCCGTCTGCCGCACCGCAGGCACCAGGTCGGTGAGGGCGTCCCTAATGGCGTCGGCCTGCTCGACCTCGCCGACCTCGGCCAGCGCCGTGATCGCCGCCCGTCGGACCCGCAAGGTCTGATCGGTGGCAGCTAGGACGGCCAGAGTAGCGGCAGCGTCAGCGATCTCGTGCCCGCCGGCCAGCGCGCAACAGTGCTCACGAACCCGCCAGGCATCGTCCTGCAGACCGGCCAGCACCGCGCGCTCGGCGTCAGGTTCCCACTCGTACCGCAGTGCCCTGGCCGCCCAGACCCGTGGCCAGTACGCCACCGTGGGACGCGCCCAGTAGTCGCGATGCTCGTCGGTACCAGCCGCCGCCCCACCGATCCAGCGCAGCGACGGCGTCGACGGATCTGCTCCCACAACGCGACCGGTCAGCACAGCGATGCACCAGTCGAGCAGCGCCGTCCGGCCGAGCGCGGCGGCTGCGGTATGCACTCCGGTCGCCGGTGTCCAGTCGACGTCGACCAGCGGCACCGGCCATGCACTCGTCATCGGCCGATGGTGGCACATCAATGAACGGATACGACGACGGGCCCGGTGGATAGGCACCGAGCCCGTCGCCTTCGAGTCCGGCTTGATGGTTCCTGCCGGGATGGTTTCTGTTGCCAGGTCAGCGTTTCGGTGCCTGACCGATGGTGTCGACGACCGCGGTGCTGACCGCCGTGTAGCCGGTGACGGTGCCTGCCGGCACCCCGTCCGCCGCCTGGGTGGAGATCTCACGTTCGCCGATGAAAGCCCCACTGGCTGGGTCGATGATCGTCTCGTCATGTTGAACTGCGTCCTGGATGCCGAAGGCCACTCCGACCCGACCGTCGAGATTGGCTGTGCTGTCGGCGATCTCCATGCCGGGCACCTTGGCCAGCGCCCGGTACAGCGCGGCCCGCAGGTCGGCCGGCAGCAGCCCGGTGCGCAGCGCATCGGTGGCGTAGACCAGCATCTCGGTGTTGGGGTCGCTGCCATGGCCCTTGGTGTCGGCGGCCAGCCGTGCGTACAGCGTGGCAGGGTCGCGCGGCAGCGCCGCCATCCAGGTCTTGTTGGGGTCCTGCCAATTGCCTTCTTCGCTACAGATGTTGTCGAAATAGTTGCGGCATGGGCCTTTCATCTCTGGCGCGGTGGGCGGCGGCGTGTCGGCCGGGTCCATTCCAGCGGCCTTCGCCTGCGCCTTGGTCCCGACGATCCACTTCTCCGCCCCGGTACTCGAGCGGCGCTCCATCCAGGTGTCGTGCCAATCCGCCGGAACCCATTGCTGGATGGTGGACTGCTGTAGCACAGCGAACTGGATCTTCGAGTCGGTGCTGGCGGAGGACGCCAGGAACCAGGCATCGGTGTCGATGTACTGGTACTGGCCAGGTTTCAACTCCTCGTCTTTGGCACCGATGGTGATCGCCGCATCGGCCGCTTTGTTGAGCGCGGTGGCTGCGGCCGCCGACGCCGGTGGCGTCGACCTGCCCCAATGCAACGTCGGCAGGATCAGTGCCAGCGCCACCACCGCGGCCACCAGCCCGGCCAGTGCCACCCGCCGCCGCCACGGCCGACGGCGGCTGGGCGCCACCGGATCCGTTGCGGCGGCGGGCTTCTCAGCTGACGCCACCCCGACGGGCGTCAGCTCCCCGACAGAGCTCGTCGATGCCAGCCCTTGGCCGGTCGGCTCGGGGTCTGCGGTAGCGCGCAGCAGTGCCGAGCGTGCGCGATCCAGCGTCTGCCGGCTCGGCTCATCCGTCCGCTGTAGGCCGGCCAGCGCCTGGTCCAACTGCTGGTCGGTCCAATCGGCAACGGCGGGCGGACCTGGATCGGTCGAGTCAGCCATGGTCGACGCCTTCCTGGCGGTGCGGATACAGCGGGATTACGTCGCTGCCGGCGACTGTCGTGGACGCCGTTTTACGCAAGGTGGTCCTGATCCGATGCAACCGGGAGCGGACGGTGCCGGGCGGAATGCCAATGGCCACAGCGATTTCGGTCGGGTCGAGCTGCGCCCACGACTTCAGCAACAGGATCTCCCTGTCCAGGGCGGGCAGCAGCTGCAGCGCGCCGGCAAGACGTCTGATCGCCTCGGCGGCGTCGGCCTTCTCGACGGCGCGATCCTCTGGCCCGGCGATCGACGCTGCCTGTCCGGCCAACCGGACGGTGGCGGCGTGGTGCCTGGCCTCGGTGCGGTGGTGATGGCGCAGCTCGTTGGTCGCGATGCCGAACAACCAGTTGCGAGCGGTCCCGCGGGTGGGGTCGTAACTGTGCCGACGGCGCAGCGCGGTGACGAACACGTCGGCCAACAGGTCGTCGGCCAGGCTCACCCCGACCCTGGCCGCCAGGTAGCGGTACAGGTCGCGGCTGTGCCGATCGAACAATTCGGTGAACACCGGCGTCGTGTCGGCGACCCCCAGGTCCGGACGATCGGGCACCCCGACATCCATGATGCCTCCCCTGCCGACCTGCCCGGCGCGACCGACATCCTCGGCGGCTGCCCACCCCGGCGTACTCGTCATACCCGGTATTGCCCGCTGCGGCCAGCAGCGTTCGGCGAAGGCGACCTACACCGTGGTGAGGATCCGCGGGCCGGCCTCGGTGACGGCAACTGTGTGCTCGACGTGAGCGGCCAACGACCCGTCGTCGGTGCGGACACCCCAACCGTCCTCGGTGTGCTGGTAGCCGTCCCGACCGCCGATGATCAGCATCGGCTCGATGGCGAGCACCAGCCCGGCGTCCAGCTTCATCCCGCGGTGCGGCCGCCCCTCGTTGTCGACGAACGGGGGGCCATGCATTTCCCGGCCGATGCCGTGCCCGCCGTGATCCGCCAGCAGCCCGTAACCGGCCTTGCGGGCGACAGCGCCGACCGCGGACGAGACGTCGCCGAGCTGGTTACCCCGGCGCATCTGTTCGATGCCGGCCGCCAGCGCCTGCTCCGAGGTGTCGATCAACGCCAGTTGCGCCGGACCCGGATGGTCGCCGAGGACGAAGCTGATCGCCGCGTCGGCGGCCCAGCCGTCCTTGAGACAAGCGAAGTCGACGGATACCAGGTCGCCTGGCAGCAGCTGCCGATCGTCCGGAATCGCATGCACCACCACGTCATTCACGCTGACGCAGAGCACCGCTGGGTACGCGGACGGCGCCCAAGCCGGGTGGTAGCCGATGTAGCAGGACACCGCGCCGCCGTCGGACATCACGTCGGCAGCGACCGCATCCAGATCCTTCGCGGTGACGCCGGCCGCCAGCCCATCGATCGCCGCCTGCCTGGTGGCCTGCAGTACCTGGGCGACCACGGTGCCCGCCGCATCCATCGCATCGATCTCACCTGTGGTGCGCAACTCGACCATCCGTCAACTCCTGCCGTCGTTCTCAGTCTGTGGGTATGCACTGCCGTGGGCATCCACCGGCGTGCGGTATTTCTATACCGGTATTACTATACCCATCATGGTCCGATTACCACTCACTCCTCAGCAGCGACACTATGGCCTGCGCTTGGGTCAGGCGTTGCGGACGGCTCGCGGCGCTCGACTGCCGGCCGAGGTCGCCGATGCGGCCGGACTGTCCGCCGAGACGCTCCGCAAGATCGAGACCGGCCGGATCGTCACCCCGTCGTTCCCGGTGATCGCCGCGCTGGCCGACGTTCTCGGCCTGTCCTTGGACGAATTAGCCGGCGCGGCCCACGACACCGCGCGTCGGCCGGCCTGACGATGTCCGATCGCAGCAACGCGAAACGCCGGGTGCGCTGGACATGATCGGCACTCCTGGTGGCTCGGCCGAGCGGCCGGCACTGTTCTTCCGGACCCCGGCGGAGTTCCGTGGCTGGCTGTCTGCCAACCACGAGAACGCCACCGAATTGTGGATGGGGCTGCACAAAAAGCACGTTCCTGAAGGTGGGCTCACCTGGAAGGAGGCGGTTCCGGAGGCCCTGTGCTTCGGCTGGATCGACTCGGTGGCGCAACGCATCGATGCCGACTCGGTGCGGCAGCGCTGGACCCCGCGTAAGGCCGGCAGCACCTGGAGCATCGTTAACATCGAGCTGGTCGGCCGGCTGACGGCCGAGGGTCGGATGAAGCCGGCCGGAATCGCTGCCTTTGAGCGCCGCCGGGCCGATCGGCAGGGCATCTACAGCCACGAGTTCACCGGCACGGTGGCGTTCACGCCGGCGCACGAGGCATTACTGCGGGCCAATCCGACGGCGGCGGCTTGGTTCGACGCGGCGCCGGCGTCCTACCGCAAGGTCGTCACCCGCTGGGTGGCAACGGCCAAGCGCGAGGCGACCAGGGACGGCCGGATGGCCGAGTTGGTCGACGACTGCGCCAACGGCCGGTTGATCAGGACCCAGCGGTACGGCGAGCTGCCTTCCTGGGTGGCCCGCAACAGGTCGACACTGGGCCTTCACTCACCCGCGAGGTAACCCAACCCCGAGGTAACCCCAACCCCCGAGGTAGCGGAAAGCTGGCACACCACGCCGAGCGTTCACGGCTTGTCGGAGCAGTGTTCCGCTACCTGGCAGCGGAACGCGGGGGATCGGCGACTTCAGCCGGCGTGCGGGCCGGCATCACCAGCACGGCGGCCACCAGCAGTACCGCCACCACCGCAGCGGCCAGGAATACCTGATGGATGGCTGTGGTGAGCTCGGGGACCGGAATGCTGGTCGCGTTCACCGCACCCGTGGAGCCGACCTGGACCGACAGCGAGGCGTTCGCGATCGCGCCGCAGACGGCGACCCCGATGGCGCTGCCCATCGACCTGGCGAAGACGTTGGCTCCGGTCACCACCCCACGGCGCTGCCAATCGACAGTGGACTGGGCGGCGATCAGCGTCGGGCTGGCAATCAGCCCGAGCCCGAGGCCAACGACGAAACAGGTGCCGGCCACCTGCCAGATCGAACTGCTCGCCGACAGCATCAACAGCAGCCCGGCTCCGATGACGACCGGGATGGCGCCGATCAGCGCGGTGTTGCGGAAGCCGATCCGCAAATACAACTTGCCGGCGTTGGAGGCCGCCACCGGCCAGCCGACCGTCAACGCTGCCAAGGCAAAGCCGGCGATCAGGGCGCTAGTCTTCAGCACGCCTTCGGCGAACAGCGGCACGTACGAGGTAAGCCCGATCAGCAGCGCGCCGACCGTCAGACTCGCCAGGTTGCTACCGACGAACACCCGCTTGGAGAACACCCAGCCGGGCAGAACCGGTTCTGCCGCAGCACGTTCGACCGCAACGAACCCCAGCAACAGCAGCACCCCGCCGGCCAATACCGCGACGCTCTGCCAGGACATCCACGACCAGAGCACACCACCCTCGAGCAGCCCGAGGATCAGCAGCGTGCTACTGGCGGCCAGCAGCCCGGCGCCGGCAAAATCGATGCGGTGCTTGGTCTTTTCCACCTTCTCGTGGAACTTGCGGGTCAGCATCCAGATCGCCGCCGCACCGAGCGGCACGTTGACGAAGAATATCCAGCGCCAGTTCAGGTAGTCGGAGAACACCCCGCCGAGGGTCGGTCCGATCACCGACGAGACCGCCCAGACGCCGGCGACGTAGCCCTGCACCTTGGCGCGTTCGGCCAGCGAGTAGATGTCGCCGACGATCGTCATACTCATCGGTTGCACTGCCCCGGCGCCCAGCCCCTGCACGGCCCGGAAGGCGATCAGCGCCGGCATGCTCCAGGCGACGCCGCATAGGATCGACCCGGCCAGGAACACCACGATGCCGAACAGCATGATCGTCTTGCGGCCGACGATGTCGGACACCTTGCCGTAGATCGGCACCGCGACGGCCTGCCCGAGCAGGTACACCGAGAACAGCCAGGGGAATTGGTGGAAGCCGCCGAGGTCGTCGACGATCGACGGCACGGCGGTGGCCAGGATCGTCGAGTCGATCGCCACCAAGCCGGTGCTGAGCATCACCGACAGCAGGATGGGGCCGCGTTCGGAGCGCAACCCCACCGATGCCCGGCTGATTTGTTGCTGGGTCACTCAGGGGGCAACCGCACCGAGTGGCCCGGCATTCCGGATGACGCCAAGCGTCCACCTGCTGGGACGGCCGGTCGGTGAGCAGTGGGGCCAAGCACCGCCGTTCAATGGAGTCAGTTGACGAGCGCTGAGGCCAGTGCCGCCGGTTGACTCAGCGCCAGTAGGTGGTCCCCGGGGAGAACATCGATGTTGATTCCCAGGCGTTCTCGGACAATCCGACGTTGGAACTCCAGCGGGGAGAACCGGTCATCCTCGCCCTGCAGGATCCGGGTCGGCACGTCCGGCCAGGCCGTCAGCGGCCAGCGGTCGACGAACACGCCGTCCAACTCGGCCGGTACGTCGTCAGCGGCGAAGGCCTGCTCGGTGACGTCCGCCGGCACGTCATGAAAGAAGCCGGTGAGCAGGTCGAACTCGGCAGGCAGGCCGTTCCGGGCGGCATTCCCGGACCGCGCCTGCTCGTGCCCGGTGTGCTGCCCCCAGTCACCCGCCGTCTCGCCGGGAGCGGGCACCATCGGGTTCAACAGCACCAGCTGCTGGACCGGGATTCGGTCGCAGACCAGCGGTCCGGTGAATGCGCCGAGCGATTGCGCCACCACGACTGTCGGCTCCGACCCGGCCGCGTCGACCACCGCGTCCGCGTAGTCGGCAAGGGTGGAGCTGCTCGCCTTGGGCAGATCGACCGCTGTCGGCTGGTGCCCGCGGATGGCCGAAAATCACCACCTGAGCACAGGTTTTGAGGTGCTAGCAATAGCAAAGAGCCGCCGATCACCAGTATCGACGGCCCCTGCGGAGATGGTCAGGTGTTAGCGCGAGCCCACCCGCGAGCGGGCGGAGAATGCCGCCGCGCCACCGGAGGTGCTGCTGTACACGGTCTTCGCCCCGGCACTGCCGCGACCAGAACCCGTGCGAGCAGCGCCATCGCGGCCAGCCCCGCCGGCACCACCACGACCGGAACCGCCACCACCACGACCGGAACCGGAACGTACGGGAGCAGCGTCGGTCGTACCGAAGCGAGGGTTGCCGCTACTGGGTCCGCCGCGGCGCTGCTGGCCGCCGCCACGAGGCGCGTCAGCCGAACGTTCGCCGCGGCGCGCAGCAGACCGCTCGCCACGCGGATCGGAAGTCCGCTCGCCGAAGGAGCGATCGCCCACCGGCTTGCGTGGACCGCGGGCCCGACCACGACCGCCGCCGGCACGCACCGGGGTTTCCACCGGTGCGGACCGGACGATCGGCTTGGAGAAGGTGCGCGCGCCGGGGGCGAGCTCCCTCAGCAAGGGATGCGAGGCATCGATGCGAGTGGTGGTCGGGTGAATTCCGGCCTTGCGGGTCAGGTCGCGGACGTCACGCTGCTGCTCGTCCGTCATCAGCGTGATGACGGAGCCCGGGGCGCCGGCCCGAGCGGTCCGGCCGGAACGGTGCAGGTATGCCTTGTGCTCGACCGGCGGATCGGCGTGGATCACCAGTGCGACGTCGTCCACGTGAATTCCGCGGGCGGCAATGTCGGTGGCTACCAACGTCTTTGCCGCACCGGAATGGAAGTCGTCGAGGTTACGGGTGCGCGCGCCCTGGCTCAGGTTGCCGTGCAGCTCGACCGCTGGAACCCCAGAGGCGTTGAGCTGCCTGGTGAACTTCTTCGCGCGGTGCTTGGTACGGGCGAACACGATGGTCCGACCGGGCGCTGCGGTCAGGTCGACCAGCACCGGGAAATGCGCCTCGTTGCTCACATGCAGCACATGGTGGCTCATCGCCGAGATCGGCGACTGCACCGAATCCGCATGGTGGGTAACGGGATTGGTCAGGAAACGCTTGACGATCACGTCGACGCCGGCGTCAAGGGTGGCCGAGAACAGCATCCGCTGCCCCTGCTTCGGGGTGGCGTCCATGATGCGCCGAACACCGGGCAGGAAGCCAAGATCGGCCATGTGGTCGGCCTCGTCCAGGATGGTGATCTCGACGGAGTCGAGGCTGATGTGTCCCTGCTTCATCAGATCTTCCAACCGGCCGGGGCAGGCGACGACGACATCGACTCCGCGGCGCAGACCTTCGACCTGAGGGTTCTGGCCGACTCCGCCGAAGACTGTCATCGAGGTGATGCCGAGTGGCTTGGCCAGCGGCGCCATCGCCGCGGTGATCTGGCTGACCAGCTCGCGGGTCGGGGCCAGGATCAGCGCACGGGGGCGCTTGGGGGTGCGGTGGCTGCCGGCGGCGGACAGCCTGGTGAGCAGCGGCAGCAGGAAGGCGTAGGTCTTGCCGGAGCCGGTGCGGCCGCGGCCGAGAACGTCGCGGCCGGCCATCGAGTCGGGCAGGGTGGCGGCCTGGATGGGCGTGGGATCGGTGACGCCGTCGTCGGCAAGGATGGTGGTCAGCGTGCTGGGCACGCCGAGGGCAGAAAAGGATAGTGCGGACACAGAAAAATACTTCCCATCAGTGGGTTGGTCGTTCCGCCCGGCGCGAGCCTGATTCGGTCGCGGCGCAAGAGCATCGACTCAAGAAGCGGGCCCGAGGCGAAACTGAGCGGGCCGCTGCCAACAGTCTACGCATACCGGTGACGGTGTTACTGCCGTTCCAGGTGTGACGTCGTCGGCGATGGTCGCGTCAAGGGCGACCTGCGCACGAAAACGGCGGGCACCTCAGAGCGGACAGCGGCCGCTCAGCGCTGCCGGCGATCGCACATCGCTGCCGACGATCGCACAGCGGTGGCGCTGGTCGTTGCGCACTCTCGCACTGCTCCACCCGGTCGAAAAACCGCTCACCCCTTGTCAGATTGCACACGCATCCCTAACGTATGCGTTACTCAACGATGAGAATGGAGACGGCATGTTCGTACGCAACCCGATGCCAGAGCCGCTTGATCCGGCCATCCCGGCCGCACTGCAAGCGGTGTGCACATCGACCCTCGGCCACCTGCGCGACTACGGCTTCCCCAAGGGCCTCGAGCCGCTGAACCGGCCGATCAGTTTCGTCGGCTGCGCCGTCACCGTCAGAATTCCGCACATGGACTCGACCGCCGTGCACGTGGCCGTCGATGACCTGCGGCCGGGCGATGTGTTCGTGGTCGAGCACTCCGGCGACACCAGCAGGTCCTGCTTCGGCGGGGTGGTGGCCTTCACTGCCAAGACCCGCGGAGCGGTCGGTGCGGTGTTCGGTGGACCGGTCAACGATCGCGACGAGATCATCGAGTACGGGCTCCCGGTCTACTCCAAGGGCGTCACCTCGCACACCACCCGGATGCTCGGCATCGAGGGTGCGATCAACGTGCCGGTGTCGGTCGGCGGCGTCGTCATCGAGCCGGGTGACGTGATCTGGGCCGACGGCGACGGGCTGGCCGTGCTCGGCCGGGACGAGGCGCTGGAGATCGCTGCCGTATTGAAGGACAAACAGGACGCCGAGCCGGAGCTGCGGGAGGCGATCAAGGCCGGCAAGCGGCTGTCGGAGGCGTCGGGCGCCATCGACCTGTTCACGGCCGGACTCGCAGTGTCGGGCAGCTGAGATGGCGTCCGTGGCGGCCGAGAAACGCACGGGCCAGCCGACGGGTGTCCGCTGGTGGGTCGCCGGCGGAGTGATCCTGCCCGTCACCTTCGTGATGGCGCTGGACAGAACGGCGATGACGGTGTCCGCCCCGGTGATCCAGGCCGAGCACCACTTCAGCCTGAACCAGATGTCGATCATCCTCACCGCCTTCACTTGGGCCTACGCGCTGTTCCAGGTGCCCGGCGGGATGCTGGCCAAGCGGTATGGGCCGCGAATCGTATTGGCGCTGGCCGGCCTGTGGTGGTCGGTATTCACCTTCCTAACGCCGTTCGGCTCGGTATTCCTCGGCTTCGTAGTGTTGCGGATCCTGCTCGGTGTCGGGCAGGCGGCCGACTGGCCGTCTTCGGTGTTGGCGCTGCAGAAATGGTTCCCGCACCGAGAGCGCTCGCGGGCCAACTCGCTACTGCTTGCCGGGCTGTACCTCGGGTCGTTCGTCGGTAGCCCGATCGTCGTCTGGGTCGCCGACCGCTGGGGCTGGGGTGCCTCCTTCCACATCTTCGCGGTGTTTGGAGTGGCGCTCTCGCTGCTGTGGTGGTGGTTCGTCCGTGACGATCCGTCCGAGGTCCGCGCCGTCAACGCCGACGAGGTAGCGCTGATCCGTTCCGACCCCGGCGCCGAGGACAAGACCTCCGACAAACCGTTGGGCGCCAGGGCTTTCCTGGCCTCTGGCCAGTTTTGGGCCATCGGCCTGCAGTACGGATTATTGATCCTGATCCAGTCGTTCTTCACCACCTGGCTGCCTACCTATCTGGTGCAGGCACGCGGATTGTCGTTCAAGAGCATGGGATTCGTCGGCGCGTTGCCGTGGGGCGCGATGATCATCGCGGTCTTCGGTATCGGCTATCTCAACGACCGGATCACCACCGGTTGGCTATCCCGGAAGTGGCTGGCCATCGGCGGTTTCTTCGTGGCCGCGATCGCGCTGGCCATCGGTGCGCTCACCCCGAGCAACGGCTGGATGATCTTCTGGATGTGCGTCAGCCTCGGCGCCGTCGGCGTTGTCCAGGTGCAGGTCTGGGCGGGCTGTCAGGATCTGGGAGGCCGGCATGCGGCCACCGTCACCGGCTTCACGAACATGTGCGGCAACCTGACCGCGGCGTTCGGTCCGATCTTCACCTCGCTGCTGGTGGGGATCGGCGGCAACTGGGGCCTTGCCCTGGTGGTGATGGCGGTGGCCGGGCTGCTCGGCACCGTCTGCTGGCTGTTCGTCCACCCGGAATGTCCGCTGCAGCAGACCGCACCAGCACTCACAGAACACAGCACTTGATGGAACACAATAGAACCAGCAAGCACGAGCCCAAGGAGCGTCAGCAAATGTCTGTGAACATCGCCGTCTGCCAATTCATTGCCGGACTCGACATCAACGCCAACATCAAGAACTGCCTGCAGCTGATCGACGAGGCCGCGGCGGCTGGTGCGAAGCTCGCCGTGCTTCCGGAGGCCGTGATGTTCTTCGACCCGGCCAAGGAACAGGAAGGGCGGCACGGCGAGGCGGTGGACGGGCCGTTCGTGACCGCCATCGCCGCCGGCGCCAAGAAGGCCGGCATCGCCGTGCTGGTCGGGATGACGGAGAAGATCGATGACGAGCAGCGCGACAGCAACACCCTGGTCGCGATCTCGGCCGCCGGCGAGCTGATTGGTTCGTACCGAAAGCTGCACCTGTACGACGCATTCGGCTACCGCGAGTCGGACACCATCAAGCCAGGCGACATCGGCGAACCGCTGGTGTTCGACGTCGACGGGGTGACGGTCGGTGCGCTCACCTGCTACGACCTGCGGTTCCCCGAGGCCTTCCGGTGGGTGGTGGACGCCGGTGCGCAGGTGGTGGCGTTGCCGGCCGCCTGGGCAGCCGGGCCGATGAAGGAAGCGCACTGGCGGACGATGCTGGCGTCGCGGGCGATCGAGAACACCGTGTACGTCGCGGCCGCCGGCCAGACCGGGCCGGTGTCGTGCGGGCAGAGCCTGATCATCGATCCGATGGGCTCGGTGCGAGCCGGCGCCGGCGACAAACCGGGAATCGCCGTCGGCGTGGTCGATCCCGAGGTATTGGCCGCCGTCCGGGAGATCAATCCCAGCCTCGGCAACCGCCGTTTCTCGGTGGTCGCCAACCGCTCCTAGACTCGGAGGAACGTCGCTCGACCGCGACGTGCACGGGTGCCGGCCGATCCAGGGGGTTTCATGAGGTTGGGGCAGTCAACGCAGACAGCGGACGGGCAGCTGCCGGTGGTGGAGCGCACCGACGGCCAGAACGCGACGGTGTTCGTCCACGGTTACCTCAAGGACCTCATCCTGGATCTGGTGGTGGCGCCCAACACGCTGATCACCGAGATGGACGTGGCGCGCGCCACCGGCCTGTCCAGGACACCGATCAGGGAAGCCTTCCTGCGGTTGCACGAGGAGCGCCTCGTCGAGATCTTTCCTCGACGGGGTGCCCTGGTGTCGCCTACCACTGCCCGGCAGATTCGCGAGCTGTACGAGGTGCGATTTCTGCTGGAATCCCATGCGGCAGAAGTGATCTGCACCGAGCGGCTGTCCGTCACCAGCACCCTGGCGCCGCTCTGGGCGGAACAGGAAACCCTGTACAACGAGGGCGCGTTGCCCCCGGCGCTGATCAGGGTCGACCGCCGGTTCCATTCCGAGCTGATCGCCGCGGCCGGCAACACCGTGATGTCGACTCTCAATGATTCACTCGGCGACCATCACCAGCGCACCGGAGTGCTGTCGTTCAGCCTGGACCGGCAGCGCTGCGAGAAGGCGATCGTGCAGCATCGGGAGATCACCGAGGCGCTCGCGGACTTCGACCTGAAACGTGCCAAGGCCGCCATCGAGCGGCATCTGGTGGTCGGCGAACGAGAACTCGAACGACTGCTGCCGCACTGATCGGATCGCGCCGCCGGTCCCGGCCGGACCAGATATGCCACCGGCGACATCGGCTGGTCGGGAAAATCCTGAAAAGGTGTCGCCAGTTGGCCAATTCACCGCCACACGACCACAACACCGTTCCTGGCGACCCCTTTTCAGGATCTCGTAGGTGGGGGCGTCCATGGGAAACGTCGTCCAGTTCCGCTGTATCGATCGGAGAACTGCTGCCAGCGGTTCCGTCGGGCCGAAACGTCAGCGGGGGTTCGCGGCACCGGGCAGGTGCTTCCCGAGGTAGCTGAGCACGTCGGCTGGTGCCGGCACCGGACCGAAGTTCAGCCCATTCCAGGACACGTGGTCACCGAAGTCCCAGATGGCTGTGCCGAGGTAGCGCGGGTCGCGGGGTGCGCCGATCAGGTCGATCGCTAGTACGGCAGCCTTCGTGTAGTCGATCATCGGGTAGCACCGCCGGCATCACTCCTGGCTGGCAGACTTTCACGAGCTGTCCACGGGCCGACGTTGGTGGGGATGGCTGCTGTGCGAGCAGCCTGGTGCCGACCTGAAGCCAGCGTCGTAGGCCAAGACAAGCGCACTCTCGGGAGCGTTGGTCGTTCGAAATGAACCAGTACGGCAACGTTCTCGGCCGTCATTCAGCTAACCCCTCGTGAGTCGGCCGGCCAACTCTGCAGGCAGAGTTCATAAGAGCGGTGTCTGCCGTCCGCTCCGTGGACGACTTCATCGCTATCCACCCCAGCGATTCGGTCCGACCAGGAGACCACGTGACAGCCTCCGCGATCCGCAGCGGCAACAGCATCGATGAGCAGTCCGTCAGCGAGGCGATGGTCTACTGCGACACGCTGCTGGCGTTTCAGCGCCGATTTCTGCGGATCCCGGGCATCCAGGTCGCCGTGCGGCTCGGCGGCCGGCTGATGTTCTCCGGCGCCTACGGCGAGTCCGACCTGCTGGATGGCACACCACTGACAGCGCGACACCTGTTCAGGATCGCCTCGCACTCCAAGACATTCACCTCCACCGCGATCCCCAGCTGGCCGCGATAGGCACGGTGCGACTGGACGATCCGGCAAGGCAATGGGTGCCGGAACTGGCGGCGGCCGATGCACCGCTGGCCACCGTCACGATCCGCGAATTGCTCGGCCACTCCGCCGAGATCTGGCGAGACAGCGATGACGGAGACTTCTGGCAGCTGGAGCACCCGTTCCCGGATGGTGACACCCTGTTGGAGATGCTGATCGCCGACGGGGCTGCGGTACTCGGCCCCAACGAGCGGTTCAAGTATTCGAACATCGGCTATGGACTGCCCGGACGCATCATCGAGGCGGCTACCGGCCGAACCTGCCGGGAGCATCTGCAGGATGCAGTTGTCGACCAACTCGGGCTGGTGGACACCGGCCCGGAATACGACGCGGCTCGGGCGGCGGACTACGCCAGCGGCCACAGTGCCTTGTCCTACAACGATTCTCGGGTACCTATCGATCATGTCGACACCAGAGCGCTGGCCGCCGCCACCGGTTTCTACTCGACAGCGCGGGATCTGACGGACTACTTCTCCGCGCACTGTTTCGGAGACGATCGACTGCTGTCCGACGCATCGAAACGTGGGATGCAGCTCCCGGTATGGGATACCGAGGGGTCGCCGACCGTCGATATGCACTCGGGCTAGCCGTGGTGAAAGTTGGCGACCGCCCGATGATCGGCCACGGCGGCGGCTACCGGGTCACATCACCTGCTCAGTGGTCGATCCACATGCCAGGCTCGCAGTATCCGCCTTCACCAACGCAATCGACGGTCCTGCGGAACTCCTTGCCCACAACGCGGTCAAGCTGATCCACCTGGCTGAATCCAAGCCCAGAGGAGACGTCGGGGCGACAAGCAGGTTCACCGGGCGGTTCGCCTCGCTGTGGGGCGTCAACGACATCGCGCTGCTGGGTGGCCGGTTGTACCGCTTACATCCGGCGAGAGCCGATCTGGTGGACGACGCGGCCGAATTGGAGGTGGTCGACGATCGCACTTTAAGGGTGGTCGGCGGCTCGGGTTAACGGGTCTTTCGGGGAGCCGCTTCGCTATGATTTCGACGCCGACGGCACCGTGCGGTCGGTGCGGGGAGAAAGTGCCAGCACCATGGTTCCCATCGAAAAGATGGCTCTACCAGAGCGTTTCGAGGTCAGTCACCGGTGACCGAACCGGCCGCGCCGGTGGATATCCAAGCCGGCGGCCACCGCAACGGCGACGATTGACCGATGAGCACACAACAGAGCACCCCGGCCCCCACCGTCTGGCCCACCTTCCAGGCACGCGACGCACCCGCGATGATCGACTTCCTGGTCGAGAAGCTGGGCTTCGTCAAGACCGCCGCCTACGCCGACGGCGACCGGATCGCCCACGCCCAGCTCGACTGGCCGGAAGGCGGCGGCGTGATGTTCGGCAGCCACCAGCCGGACCGCGAGTGGACCCGCGAGCCGGGCACCGCCGGCTTCTACGTCGTCACCGACCACATCGACGAGCTGTATGCCAAGGTCACCGCCGCCGGCGTCACCGTGGTCCGGCCGATCGCCGATCAGGACTACGGCAGCCGCGAGTTCGCAATCGCCGACCCCGAAGGCAACCTGTGGTCGTTCGGCACCTACCGCGGCGAGCCAGCCGGCACGCAGGGAAGCTGACTGCTCCGCACGACTCAGATCGGTAGGTTCACGCCATGCCGAACAACCGTGCAGACGACCCACATTCATGCAAAGTTAGACCCGCAAGCTTGCATGCTCGGGTCGACCGTGTCAGGAAGTTGAGCGTGTCAGGAAGTCGACAGTCTCAGCTTGCGATTGAACCTTGGCGAGGTCCTCTTGGCTCCTCTGTTTGAGTAGGAGTTTGGTGGCTTTCGCGGCTACTTCTCGCATCTTGGCGACGACGGCGCGGTGGTGGCGGTCGTTGTCGATCCATTCTTGGTAGAGC
>JALYVF010000306.1 GCA_030853385.1 Actinomycetota bacterium
GTCATCGCGAGCGGGCTGTACACGGCGTTCAAAACACAAGGACTGGCTCTGATCCGTCCGTTCCCACTGACTTCAGCGGGCCGGACGCACGCTACCGCCAAGGCGCTGCCCCGATCGGGCCGCCTCAGTCGGCGACCAGCACTGCTCCGGAGTGCGCGTCGAACAGATGGATCTTCGAGGTGTCGTACCAGAGGTTGGCGTTGCTCCCCTGCGCCACTCGCGACGCAGCATCCAGCCTGGCGGTGACGGCCGTTCCCTCACCCTGCATGTCCTGGCCGGTGTCCTTGGCCAGGTCCTCCAGGTCGGCCGACTTGGCGGCGTCCCCTTCGATGGTGAAGTAGGCGAACACGTCCGACCCCATCGATTCGACGATGTCGATCGGTACGGTGAACCGGCCGCCGGGCTTGTCGCCGACGATGTTGGCATCTTCGAAGTGTTCCGGCCGGATCCCGAGGATCACGTCGGCCGACGTCGCCTTCTGGACGGCCTGCTTGGCCTTGTCCGGCAGCTCCGCCTCACCGAGGGCACTGGTGATGTTGCCACCCTGGATCTGGGCCGGCAGGAAGTTCATCGATGGGCTGCCGATGAAGCCAGCGACGAACAGGTTGTTCGGGGTCTCGTAGAGCTCCGAGGGTGCACCGACCTGCTGGACGATGCCGCCGCGCATCACCACCACCCGGTCGCCGAGCGTCATCGCCTCGGTCTGGTCGTGCGTCACATACAAGGTGGTGGTGGCCAACGTTTTCTGGATCCTGGCGACCTGGGTGCGCATCTGCACCCGCAGCTTCGCGTCGAGGTTGGACAGCGGCTCGTCCATTAGGAAGGCCTTGGGGCTGCGGACGATCGCCCTGCCCATGGCGACACGTTGGCGCTGCCCACCGGACAGGTTCGCCGGCTTACGGTCCAGGTGCTGGGTGAGCTCCAGCATCTCGGCTGCCTGCTCGACCTTCTGCCGAATGGTGGCTTTGTCCACCTTGGCCAGCTTCAACGGGAAGCCCATGTTCTCCCCCACCGTCATGTGCGGGTAGAGGGCGTAGGACTGGAACACCATCGCGATGTCCCTGTCCTTGGGTGCCTTGTTGTTCACCACTTCGCCGTCGATCCGCAGCTCTCCGGTGGTGATGTCCTCCAACCCGGCAACCATGTTCAACGTCGTCGACTTTCCGCAGCCGGACGGGCCGACCAGGATGATGAACTCACCATCGGTGATCGTCAGGTTGAGGTCGTCAACCGCCAGCGCGCCGTCCGGATAGCGCTTGACCACATGGTCCAACACGATTTCTGCCACGATCACTCCTTCATCCGAGGGAAGAACTTGAGTCCGACGGGTCAGCCCTTGACGGCGCCATTGGTCAGGCCGGCCACGATGCGTCGCTGGAACAGCAGCACCACGATGAGTACCGGAATGGTGATCACCACGCCCGCCGCGGTGATGGCGCCCGTCGGCACCTGGTAGGTAGTGGCGCCGGTGAAGTACGACAGCGCCGCCGGGACGGTGCGCGCAGCGTTGGTGGTGGTCAGCGACAGGGCGTACAGGAAGTCGTTCCAGGAGCCGATGAACACCAGGATGGCGGTGGTGAACACGCCTGGCATGGCTAGCGGGGCGATCACCATTCGGAATGCCTGGTACGGGGTGGCGCCGTCCATCTTCGCGGCCTTCTCCAGCTCCCAGGGGATCTCCCGGAAGAACGCAGCCAGCACGTAGATCGCCAGCGGCAGGCCGAAGGTGACGTACGGGATGATCAGCCCTGGCCAGGTGTTGAACAGCCCGGTCGCCGTCTCGATCTTGAACAGTGGGGTGACCAGCGCGATCTGCGGGAACATCGACACCAGCAGCGCCGCGCCGACCATGGCCTTCTTGCCGGGAAAATCCAGCCTGGCGATGGCGTAGGCGGCGAACACCCCGAGGACGATGGCGACCACGGTCGAGATCAGGCAGATGCCGATCGAGTTGATCAATGCGTGCAGGAAGTCGGTGTCGGTGAAGATGGCCTTGTAGCTGTCCCACGTCCAGTTACCTGGACTAGAGATGAAGTTGCCGTCGTTGATGGACCCGGGGTTCTTCACCGACAGCGAGATGATCCACAGAATCGGGATGAAGGCGTAGGCAAGAACGAGCAGGTTGGCGACGCTCCAGCCGGCCTTCTTACCCGGCGTCGCCATGGTGTTGGCGGCAGTGCCCGGCTTCTTGGTGCGCGGCTTCTTGGCACCCGCCGGAGCGGTGATGGTGGCCATCTACTTCCTCCCGCCGGGATCGGAGCCCGGTGCAGCAGCCCCGAACAATTTGATGAACAGGAACGCGATGATCGCGGTGGTGATGAAGATCAGCACCGACATCGCCGAGCCGATGCCCAGGTTCAGCCCGCCGAGCAGGTTGTCGTAGGCGATCATCGACACCGACTTCGTGCCGTTGGATCCGTTCGTCAGCACGAAAATGTTGTCGAAGATGCGGAAGGCATCCAGCGTGCGGAACAGCAGCGCCACCAGAATCGCCGGTTTCATCAGCGGGATGGTGATCTTCCAGAATCGCTGGGAG
Organism: Actinomycetota bacterium; assembly: GCA_030853385.1. Classification (GTDB taxonomy): domain Bacteria; phylum Actinomycetota; class Actinomycetes; order Mycobacteriales; family Nakamurellaceae; genus Nakamurella. The sequence continues at coordinate 2,537 of JALYVF010000306.1, forward strand.
ACGCTCGCGCCGTCCATTGAGGCCGCCTTCAGCAGGTCCTCCGGGACCAGCGCAAGGCCGGCCATCAGCAGCAGCGCCATGAACGGCACGGTCTTCCAGACCTCGGCCAGAATGATCACGGCCATCGATGAGGTGTGGCCGGTCAGCGGCGCCGAACCACCGGCCAGCCAGCCGGTGTTCTGGGTCCAGGCGTACTTCCAGGAGAAGGCCGCGACCACCGTGACGATCGCGTACGGAACCAGCGCAGACGTGCGCACCAATCCCCGGCCGATCAACGTGCGGTGCATCACCAGGGCCAGCAGCATGCCGAAGACGAGCTCGAAGATGGTGCTGATGACGGTGATCTCCAACGTCACGAAGAAGGCTTTCCACCAGATCGGGCTTGACAGAATGGTGAAGTAGTTGGACAGCCCGATGAACTTGTTGGCGTCCGGAGTACGCAGGTCGGCCCGATTCAGCGAGAGCCACAGCGCGTAGATCACCGGGTAGGCGGCGACGGCGAGCATCACGATGATGGCCGGCGCACACAGCATCAGGCCCAGTCGACGCTCGGCCTTCTTGCCCTCGCTGTGACGCTGCTTGGCAATGGCGACCGCATCTGGCTCACCCGGGTTCTTGACATCGGGGTCGACAACGGCATGGCTCATGGCAGGATCCCTCGTCCATCGAGCGACTGTTGAATGTCCTTCTGCAGGATGTTGGCCGTGGACTGCGGATCGATCCCCGCGGGCGGCGATAGGGTCGTCGAGACGATGGTGGAGATGTTCTGGTACAGCGGAGTGATCGGCCGGGTCGAAGCGTCTTTCAGCTCGGCAAGGATCTGGGGGTACATCGGGTAGGCGGTCTGGAATTGCTTGTTGGCGTAGATGCTCTGCAGCACCGGAACGTTGCCCGCGTCCAGCGCGCTGTTGAGCTCGCTGGTTTCGTCGCGCAGACACATCGCGGCTTCGTAGGCTTCCGTCGGGTGCTTGGAATAGCTGCTGATGGCAAGGTCCTGCCCGCCGAGGGTCACCTTGGTGTTCTGGCCGGGAACGATCTGCGGGTACACGACATAGCCAAGATCGTCGGCAATCGCCTTGCTCTGCGGGTTGGTCTTGCCGTCGGTGCGCATGGCCGACAGCACGTAGGGCCAGTTGATGATGAAGGCACTTCTGCCCTGTTCCAGTTCGGCGAAGATCTGCGGTTCCTGGTCCTGCGACAGCGAGTCGCTGGCCAGGCCGGACGTCGCTAGGTTGTGCAGCAGGGTGAGGGCCTGCACCGTCTTGCTGTCGATGGTGGCCTTGGTGCTGTCGGCGTTGACGAAGGTGCCGCCGTAGGACGCCAGGATGGTGTTGAACGCCACCACATAACCCTCGTACTGCGCCCCCGTCAGCCCGATCTGATAGACCTTGTGCTCGCTCTTGAGCTTTTGCGCCTGGCTGATCATGTCGGCCCAGGTCTTTGGCGGATTCGGCACCAGGGACTTGCGGTACCACAGCAGTTGCACGTTGGTGGCCCGTGGAATGGCGTACAGCTTGCCCTGCACGGTGGCGGTGCCCAGCGGCTGAGCCAGTACACCGGCGCTGGCCTTGGCTTTTTCGTCGCCGGTCAGCTCGGTGATCCAGCCGGCCTTGGCGAACTCGGCGACCCAGGTGACGTCCATCCCCAGGATGTCCATCCCGCTGTCCTTGGCGGCCAGCCGCCGGACGAACTGCTGACGCTGCCCGTCGGCATCCGACGGGATCAGGTTCGGCACGATGGTGTACTTGCCGGCCGCCTGCTGGTTGCAGCGTTCGAGCAATTTGGCGAATCCCGTCTCGCTGGCGCCCCCGTACAGGTTGATCGAGATTGCGCCGGAACTGGACGAACACGCTGTCAGTCCTGCTGCCACCAAAAGCCCTGCGGCGACGGCGATTCCGGCCCGCCCGCCTCGCCTGGTCCGCCGTCGTAAACGTTCTCGGAACCCCATGGTCCCTCCCGTCCTCGGAACGAGGCGGCACCGCTGAATGTGACCCAGCTGACACTGCCGTCGTCTCGTAACCTAGGACTGCCCGGCCGTCTGTGCAATGGCGACAGGCCCAATACTTCGAGGACACCACAGATGTTCAGCGGCAAGATCGTTTGCGCGGACCGCGCAAGATCATTTCAAACGGGCAGCAGAAACCGCTTCGGCGGCCTGTTCCGTGCCGTTCGGTGGACGCCAGTCGCCGAGCAAGCTACCGGAATTCAGCGGACCGGCGCTTCTGTCCGGCCGTAGGGCAACACGATCCGCAGGTTGGCGGCAGGGCTACCCGTGCTGGCTCCGCGGCCCATTCCGGCTTGCGCGGTCCCGGATAGGTGACGACCACCGATGGTGGCCTTGTCGTCACGGGACTTGTCCAGCCAGGCCGCCGCCGACGAGCTTGCCTTCAACGAATTGGCGGCCACCTTCTCGGTGAAGGTGTCCGTCCTGATCGCATCGCTGACGGTGCTCAGCACGTCGGACAGTTCCAGTTCGAGGGCGCCGCAGATCGAAGCCAGCAGTTCACTGGACGCCTCTTTTCGGCCGCGCTCCACTTCCGACAAGTAGCCGAGAGACACGTTTGCCGCCGTCGATACGTCGCGCAACGTGCGATTCTGCCGGGTACGGGCGTCGCGCAGGGTCTCCCCCAGTGCATCTCGTAGTAACACGAGGCACCTCCTCCCTGACCGGCCGCCGGGCGGTCCAAGCGATCGTTCGATGTATTCGCGTACTGCCAAACCTACCTGCTCAACGTTGCCGACCGCGGGTCTGTTCCCCGGCAGCGAGCCTGAGTAGTGCGAGCGCGGCGTTCACCGCCGCTAACCGCACCGCCTGCCGTGACGCGATCGGATCGCTACCCAAGACGGGTGCGGTCGACTCACTGCGCAGCACGCCGGATGGTCCCGACAGTGCGACATACCAGGTGCCGGCCGGGAGCCCGTCCTGTGGATCTGGCCCGGCGACGCCGGTCAACCCGATTCCGATGTCGGCGGTACAACGACGACGAGCGCCATCGGCAAGCGCGACGGCAACCTCGGGATCGACCGCACCGCGTTTAGCGAGCAATGCCGCCGGCACGTCGGCGAGCGTGTGCTTGAGGTCAGTGGCGTAGACGACGAGGCCGCCGCGGACAACGGCGCTGGATCCGGGAACGGAGATCAGCGCCGCTGTCAGCAGGCCGCCGGTGAGCGACTCGGCGGTGGCCACCGTCAGACCGGCCGCGGCCAGCCGGCCGACCAGCGTGCCCAAGGTTTCGTCGGCGAATGGTCGTTCACCACCGTCGGTCGGAGCGCCGGCCAGCAGCAGATCGAACGGGTTCGGCGCCGTCACCGGGTTCCGGCACCCCTGGGGCGACCGCCGGCCACCAGCCGGGCCGCCCGCACCAGGTAGTCGACGCCGGTGCCGATCGTCAGCAACACCGCCAGCCACATCAGCGCCACCCGTATCCAATCGAACTGGGACGGGAACGGCATCACGTACAGGCCGATGGCCACCACCTGGATCAGCGTCTTGAGCTTGCCGCCGGGACTGGCGGCAATCACGCCGTACTTGATAATGGCGAACCGCAGCAGGGTGATACCGATCTCCCTGACCAGGATCACCAGCGTCATCCACCACGCCAGATCATCCAACATGGACAGACCGACCAGCGCAGATCCGGTCAATGCCTTGTCGGCGATCGGATCGGCGATCTTGCCGAAATCCGTTACCTGGCCACGACTTCTGGCAATCCGGCCGTCGTACCGATCGGTGATGGCGGCAACGGCGAAGACGCCGAAGGCAATCCACCGCCAGGCATTGTTGTGGCCCCCCAGGTTGAACAGCGACAGCAGGAATACCGGTACCAGGATCAGCCTCAGCACCGTCAGCGCGTTCGGCAGGTTCATCAGCGACACCGGCACGTAGCCGGCGGTCGGCTCGGCGGTCGGTTCAGCGGGAGTGCCAGAGGCGCCCGGCGGCTGGGCGTCGGTAGGTGGCACGCCGGCACTCATCGGGAGCCCGCGGTGACCCGTCGCAGGTCGTCAGAATCGGCTACCGGCCTGGCCAGCACCTCGATCGGTTCGGCGACCAGATCAATGCCCTCGGTGCCGACCACCGTTGCCCGCACCATGTCCCCCAACTCGACGCCGGCGGTGCCGGTCAGCTCGGTACTGCCGTCCACCTCGGGCGCCTGATGCGCACCGCGGCCGGTAACGCTGCCGCCGGAATCGCCAGCGAGTTCGTCCACCAGCACCACGATCTCGGTGCCGATCCTGTCCTCGGCCCGTTGCCCGGACAGTTCCTCAGCCAGCGCAGTGATCCGTTCGACCCGCTCGGCGATCTCATCGTCGTCGACCTTGTCGGGCAGATCAAGGGCGGCGGTGCCGTCTTCGTCGGAATAGCCGAACACCCCGACCGCGTCCAACCTGGCGCCGATCAGGAACGTCTCGAGAGCCTCCAGATCTGCCGCAGTCTCGCCGGGGAATCCGACGATCACGTTGGACCGGATGCCGGCTTCCGGTGCGACGTCCCTGATCTGCCGCACCAGGCCGAGGAAGCCGGCCACCGATCCGAACCTGCGCATCCGGCGCAGCACCGGCTCGGAGGCATGCTGGAACGACATGTCGAAGTAATCGGCCACCTGCGGAGTGTGCGCAATCGCCTGCAGCAACGAGGGTTTCGTCTCGGCCGGCTGCAGATAGCTGAGCCGCACCCTGACGATTCCCGGCACCTGCGCGAGCGACGTCAGCAGGTCTTCCAGCGGTCGATCGGCCGGCAGGTCCTTGCCGAAGGACGTTGAATTCTCGCTCACCAGCACGATCTCGCGAACACCCTGGCCGGCCAGCCAGTGCGCCTCGGCGACGATCTCCGCCGGCGGCCGCGACACGAACGAGCCACGGAAGGCCGGGATGGCGCAGAAGGTGCAGCGCCGGTCGCAACCGGAGGCGATCTTCAGCGGCGCCACCGGCCCGGCACGCAGCAGCTTGCGGGTGAGTAACGGCCCGGCAGCGGTGCCGACCGGGGCGGCGTGGCCGGGCACCGAGACGCCGTGGCCGGGCACCGAGACGGCGCCGGCGGCCGCCGGTCTGGCC
>JALYVF010000308.1 GCA_030853385.1 Actinomycetota bacterium
AGAGCAGCCAGCGACTCTCACCCCGGAGGCGGCCCGCACCACCGGGGAACTCGGACATCTGCCGGCACGAGATTGCCCGTCTTGGTCCGACCGAAGCAGGACCGGCCACCGCTGGCAGATCGACCCGGTAGACATCGACGACAGCTGCAAGGTGCACCGACACCAGATCGCCGAAGGTATTGCCGTCACCCTGTACGAATGGGCCGACGGATCGGATGCGCCGAACCTGCAGGTTGACCCCACCCTGGGCGTGACCACGGCCGCCGACGCCGAGGCCTTGTCGCGCTACCTGGCAGTGGCTGCCGCATTCCTCCGGAGCATCGGCGGTGTGGCATGACGACCAGCCCGAGTCACGACATAACCATCTGCCCAACCGAGGACCCGACTCGCGATAAGTGCGGGGTGCCCTGGTGCAGCGGCGACGACCGCGATCCTGACGAGCCGACATGCTGTATTCATAGCCGGTCTGTGGGATCACTGGGCGTCGAGATCTGCGCCAACGAATATGACGGCACGCTCGAACAGTCGAAGATCTACCTGCCGAGCATCGAGGGCAGCGACGAGCTGACCCCGGAGCAAGGTGCGCACCTCGGGCAATCACTGATGCTTGCTGTGGCGATCCTGGCAGGTGCTCGATGACGGCGCCCGTGCCGCCGGTAACGATGTGCCCGACCTGGTGCTCAGCGGCCGATCACTTGGGCCGCGACCACTGGGCAGCTTGGGCAAGGTGCCGGCCACTGCAGGCGAACTGAGTGCTGAGCGAACGGACGGTGTAACGCCCCTGGTGTCGCTGTCACTGCACCAGCATCCCGACGAATTCGATGGCGCCGTTCAAGTTGGTCTCAACGTCTGGCGCCCAGGCTGCACTGACGCCGAGGTGGACCTGCGTCCCAGGGAAGCTCGGGCGCTGAGCGCCAAGCTGTCCGACGCGCTAACGCTTCTCGATGACATGCTCACCAACGGATCTCGGGTGGCTGATCAGGGTGATACTGCGGTCGACTCGGAATACGAGGTGAGACCAGCTGGAGCGTCAGCGGTGACGGCCACGACGACGCCCGTAGCAACGTGTCCGACCTGGTGCGACCTACCCGCCTGGCACCCGTGCCTCGACGTCGACAGCGTCGACTGTTACCGAACCCATCGGGTGAGCTTCGGCGAGGATGTCAGGGTGTATTCGGCCAACACCTCGCTGATCCCCGCCGACAGCCCGGACCGGGCCGCGACCTCCCGCAACAACCCGACCCCGGCGTGAGTCACCACCCCGACCTCGTCCGCGGACACCCTCACCCGCAGCAAACCCAGCTTCTTCTTGCTACAGTTCACCTTGAAAGTGCCCCATCCGATCGGTCCTGGAACTCCTCAACAAGTCCCATTATCCGTTACGAGACAGGCACTTTCACCATTTCACGCCCCGTGTCGAACAGGGTTGTGCGAAAAATCTAGGCTAGCGTCGTTACAAAGGCATTGGGCGCCAGGGCAGCGACGTTTGGCTAGGTGCTCTAAGCTGCTGCCCATGAGACTGACCCGAGTGGGGATCTTGTCCGCGTTGATAGCGACGTTGCTGAGTGCAGCGTTGATATCGGCGCCTGCTGCGTCGGCGTCCGGGTGGGATGGTGCCGACAACCCGCAGATGGACAACACCGCGACGGGTGTCAACTCCGCGCACCGTTGCGCCGGGTGGACGAACCGTTCCATGGTAGGCACTCTCAAAGGCGCGGACGGGTTGGCGATCAACGCCACCATCGGCTTCGACATGAAAGATGCACAGAACCGCACCATTGACTTGGCGACGGGCTGTCTGGCGTCGGGTTACAGCACCATTGTGCAGCTCAATCACTACACCAGTGCGACAGGCGCCCGGATCGGCAGCCCCGCCAAGGACGTGAAGGGTGCCGCTCGGGGAACGGTGTCGGCCAGTTGGGCGCTGTCGCATCTCCCAGCGAACGTCACCAACGTGTGGATCGAAACATATCCGCGGGCATACACCGGTAGCCCCTGCGGGATGAGCTGCGCTGGGACGTCCAACACGGGGAAGTACGGGCGGACGAACCGCCGACAGGTCAAAATCAGCCCGGCCGTGACAACAGTCAACCTGGTGGCCGCGATGACACCCAAATATGGTGGAACTACCGGCAACATTCAGGCCACGCTGGTGAACGCCCACGGAGGCGGCGCGAACTACCCCTCCTGTGCAGGGGTGGCAAAAAGCTGCGCGCAGGTATACACTTGGTCAACGTCCATTCCCGAAGGAGCGAAGCTCGAAGGGTGGGGCGGCGCGGGAAAGATCAGCACCACAACCTGGGAGATGGACTCGTTGGCGTCCGGCACCAGCTATGTGGTCGTTGTGACGGTGTGCGACGCTAAGGGCCGGTGTCACGAATTCAGGGCCAACACGATCGTTTACCGCAACTACACCAGCAGGCTGTCCATTCACGTCGCCTGACAAACCAACCGAAATCCCCCAGAACCCCAAGTTCAGGTTCCGGGGATTCCAACTCTGCCGTTCAGTATCTGCGGGTAGCCAGTTCCTCATCGAAGACGGCCAACGACTGGTCGTTGCCGTTGGCGGCGGCGTGACGGCCTACCACATCGCGGTTTGGCAGCGATCCGGCGGCCGTTTTCGGTGACGGAGGCGATGTCGCGGAGCATGTAGTCCGCGGCGCCTGCGAGGCTGCCGCGGGCTTCGAAAAGCGCAGCCAGTGTCTCGTCGGACGCGTCGGCGGCGTTTTCGCCCAACGCCTTCGCGAGCATGCTGCGCCGGATCGCGGTGGGTTAGACCTCCGGGTCAACCTGCGCAATGTCCTTTGGGATGTCGGCTCCCTGCCGCAGGTTCGTCGCCGCGTACACCGCACACGACAACGCCTGCGCATACGTCTGCACTGGTTTGCCGTCAGCGCTGGTTCCGTCTCAAATCCTTTCGTGAGGCGATGCTCCAACGCCTCCTTGACCTTCGCCTCGTGTTCCTCCCGTGTGGCCTGCGCCGCCTCGGCAACCTGAGAGGAACAGCTCGACCGGTGATGAAGTCCAAAGCCTGCCCGTGAGGCTCCCCGGCCCGACGACCCCCGAGGATTCCAGCGGGCTCTGTACTTGGCGCGCGACCTCGACACCGACCCCGACGCTGCGGCCGTCAACGAGCAGGTGATCGACAACGTGCTGGCCGACCATCTTCTGGGCCATCACGGCTGTTAGCCTTTGGCGCCGGAACCGGCACCCAACTGTTGCGGTGCGCGTGGAGCCGTTCACCACCGGGAGAGCTCGATGTGGCGGAAGCCGAAGGAGACGTCGGGCGGGTCAGGTCGACAGGCCCGGGCGTTACGGCTGGCCGCGAACGCCGCGGCGGTCATCCCGCCCCTGGGTCGCCTGCGTCGCCAGCGCGACGAACTGGCCAAGGCGGTGTCCGGGTCCGAGAGCCGGATCAACGCGCTAGAGCTCGAGCTCGCAGCCGCCGGTCATGTCTTCCTGGGTGCTGATCAGCCGACCAGCGGTCTGCGGTTGCAAATCGGGCCGGTGCCAGGGACCGTCGTCCTGCGGACCCGGCACGAATTCGATGCTGTTGTCGCCGCGGCCACCGAGCACCGTGGCTACGAAGAGGCTTTCAGTGCCTCGGTCATCGGTCAGGACAGCTGGTGCTACCCGGCGTACTGTCAAGCTTGCGGGGCCGGCACCCCGACCGCCGGGGACTGGCTATTCTCGGACGGCGAACAGCCCAACTACCGCGAACGCCTGATCTGCCCGACCTGTGGTCTGAACAGCCGGCAGCGGTTCATGGCCGCCCTGGTGCGACGGCTAGAGCCGGCCATGCCGGCATCACTGCCGCTGTACCTATACGAACAGATCACCCCGTTCTTCGACTGGACCACCCAGAAGGTGGACGATCGGATAGTCATCGGCAGCGAATACCTGGCCTACCACTTCGTCGGAGGCAGCGTGACGGACGGCATCCGCCACGAGGACGCACTGGCCCTGTCCTTCGGCGACAACAGCTTGGCCGGCATCGTGTCCACCGACGTGTTCGAACATGTTCCGGACATCGATCTGGCGCTTCGCGAGGCCTGCCGGGTGATCGCTCCGGGTGGTCGGTTGCTGTTCTCCATCCCGTTCCACAGCTCCAGCGACACCACCACCCGGCGTGCCGAATTGAACGACGGAATCGTCACCGAGCTCCTCCCAGCGGAGTACCACGGGAACCCGGTGTCGGCCAAAGGTTCTCTGGTCTTCTACGACCATGGCTGGGACATCTTCGAACGATGCCGGCGCGCGGGATTTTCGGATGCCTACGGGCTGGGTTACTGGAGTGCTCTGTACGGCTACATCGGCAACGGCATCCAACTCACCTTCATTGCCGAGAAGAGCGGCTGACCACCGCCGTCCGCATTGGCACGGATCCAGCCCGGCATGCTCCCGAGCTTCGCACACCTTAAGGTCTGGCCAGCACGTCACTTCAGCGGTCTAAAGTTTCGAACCGGCGATGCCGGATACCGGTAGGCGGTTGCTCGTAGCCGAGCCTGTGCGTTTCGTCAAGCTCGACGAACGCGGCACGCTCAGCATCAATCAACGCTTGGGGCGCCGGATCATCTGGGGCGGTGGCGACCGCATACAGCGCTGCGTCCATCTGCTGTGGTGCCCATGTCTGAGCGAACTATTCCGTCCCGGGCTAAATTGAGGAGCTCCTCGAAACCTTCCCGATCCAAACCCTCTGCGAGCAGCCGCCGGGCGATGTCATCAGTTGCCAGCGAACGCCGGGGTTACCTCAACCGGAGGGGTGATGCTGCCCGGTTCGAGTACCAGGTCGATGCGATTGTCGAGTGCGCCTACGAGCAGTCGGATCCCGTTCTGACCTATCTGGTCGGCGCAGATGAGCGTGTCGATCTCGCTGAGCGGACCGCTTGCCATGCCCAACCTCCAGGCCTGGCGTCAAGGTACGTCGAGGGCAACCCACAAGAGCTGCGGACCGCTGTCTGTCAGCCTGACGTC
>JALYVF010000012.1 GCA_030853385.1 Actinomycetota bacterium
GGGGGCGCCGTACTACCAGTTGCACCGGGGCATGGTGCCGACCCGGCTGTGGGGTGATGATGGTCGGCATGCAGGTGGTGTTGCTCGTGGTGCCCGACTGCCCGAACGAGGCCGTCGCGATGGCTCACCTCCGGTCAGCGCTCAGCGAGCTCGGCATGCCGGACATGACGATCCGCACCCACGTCGTCGACAGCATCTCTGCCGCCAGCCGAAACCGTTTCGTCGGCTCACCAACCATCACCATCGACGGTATCGACCTGTTCCCCGCCCCGGACCAGGCAGTCGGCCTGAGCTGCCGGATCTATCGAACCCCGGAAGGTCTGGCCGGAGCGCCGACGACGCAGCAACTCAAGATGGCAATTGCCAACCTTCCGCCCAGCGAGGGATTGACGACCACGTGAACAACGAGGACATCGTCCGCGCCGCATACGCCCGCTACCTCGACGGCAACATCGACGGCCCGCTGGAATCGTTTTCGACCGAGCTGAGATGGACCTATCTCGACCCAACAGATCCGGACCCACAACCGCAGGTCTGCGTCGGACGCGATGAACTCGCCAAAGGCGCCCGGCGACAGCCCGAACGCGGACTCCACCCGCAGCTGGAGGAAGTGATCGCGAACGGCGCCCGTGTCGTCGTCGTCCTACACACCCCGGGCTTGGACAAATACCGGGGCCCGACCGAACAACGACCGCAATTACGACGTCCTCACCCTTGAAGGCGGCAACATCGTTGCCCTCACTGCCTTTCGCAGCCGAGCCGACGCACTCAACGCCGCCGGCATCAGTTCTGAACCCCCTGACCCCGCGCCCCTGCCAACCTCCGAGAACGCATCGGCTTCACAGCCGGAGCGGATGGTAGGCGGACGACTGCGCTGCTGGCCAGCCGACCTGGGCGGCAGAAAAAAATGGTTGAGAGGGAGGGCGTTCGCACTGATAGCGTGCAGCCGACCGTGACAACCCAAGTGGAGGTGAGACCCATGACCGCAGTACCGAAGTGGGTGCTCCCCCTCTCTGTCATGGTCGGGCGATTGACATAGGTATCGCCGTGAGCGCCTCAACACCAACGCGCTCACGAAAGGCAGCAACCTATGGATTCTGTGCATTTCACTTCAGGCACCAGCAAAGAACCGGTAGCGATCACCCGGGTCACGGAGACCCAATGGCATGCGGTGCAGGACGACCGGGTGGTCGGCCACGGCGACACGTCGCACAGGCCCGACGGGCGGATCTTCCTCGGCATCGACTCATGGCAGGCCGCGGTCTTCGACCAACTTGCCGCTGCGATGCTGGCGGAGCTGCCGGCGCCGCTGTACACGGTGGTCGACGAGGGTGATCTTGAGCTGACGGCCAGTTGGCAGCGGGCCGGATTCACCACCAGGCGCCGCGAGTGGGAGTACCTGGTGCCCACCGACCCACACGTCACCGGCCTCGACTCGGTGCTCCCGCCGGTCGGCGTGACGATGGTGGCCGCCGGCGAAGCCAATGAAGGCCAGCTACGCGAAGTGGACCGCTCGATTCGCGCCGAAGTCGAGGCCGCTGTCGGATGGCAGGAAATGCCGGCCGAGGTGTTGGTCCGCCCGGACGGGGCAAACCTGTTGGACCCGTTGAAGTATGTGGTCGCGGCAGAGTCCGATCACTATGTGGGACTGGTCCGGGTGGTAGCGGTGACCAGACAGCCACGGATCGGGCTGATCGCAGTCCGGGCCGACCAGCACCGGCGCGGCATCGCTAGGGCGATGCTGGCCCACGTACTGGCCTCCTTGTACGGCTCCGGCGTCGAAACGGCATCGACCGAGGTCAACGAATCCAACGGGGCCGCCCTGGCCTTATTCGAGGGCATCGGCGCCCGCCCGGCCAGCAGCAATCTGGAGCTCGTGCGCCGCTGAGCCGGCGGCCCAGCTGACGGGCGATTCAATTCCTTTTCAATCTCATCGTCACCGACCGGAGAAATGCAAACATGGCTGAACTAGCAAAGGGCATCGAAGTCGAAGGCACCGTCGTCGAGTGTCTGCGCAACGCCACCTTCACGGTGGAGCTCGAGAACGGGCACAAGGTGCTCGCACACATCAGCGGGAGGGTGCGGAGGAACTACATCAAGATCCTGCCGTTCGACCGGGTGCTGGTGGAGCTCAGCCCGTACGACCTCACCCGTGGCCGGATCCGCTTCCGATACCGGACGTAGCCGCCGGCTTGCTCCACTGAACCCGGGCCGAGCCCGGCTGGCTGGTGGCGGCATGGCAACTTCCGATCGAGGGGACCTCACGTCATCAGGGGACAACTACTCGCCGTTCATACCGTCGGTCCGTCATACGAGAACGCTGCCTACGCCAGCACGCGCGGGTTCTATCAAGCGCCTGGGTTTCGTACCGCTTCAGGAGTTCGACCGCATCGATTGGGATGGTCCAACCCTGGTCTTGGTCACATGGCTCTAGCCTCGCCGCCTGCTCTTGTCGGCTCGTCTGATTACGTGGTGCTGCTCAGTACGGCGGCGAGCGAGTCCAACGCACCGGGCACGAGGGTGAAGTAGGCCCAGACTCCTCGTTTGTCGCGGGTCAGCAGGCCGGCGTCGACGAGGACTTTCAGGTGGTGGGAGACGGTCGGCTGACTCAGCCCGAGCGGGTCGGTCAGGTCGCACACGCAGGCCTCGCCACCGCCGTGGGCGGCGACCATGGACAGCAGCCGTAGCCGGGCCGGGTCGGCGATGGCTTTCAGGGTGCGGGCGAGATCGGTTGCGGCAGAGGCGCTCAGCGGTTCGCGGGTGAGCGGCGCACAGCAGACGACGTCGACGAGCGGAAGCGCCGTGGTGGTCATCAAACCAGTATGCCGCAGACATTGACATTCGTCTATCTCATGGGTCATGGTGGAGACATCGACGCCCATCAATGAAAGGTGCTTGTGATGTCTCAGACCGATGAAGTCCGTGACCTGGTTCGTGATCGGTATGCCGCTGCCGCGCTGGCGGTTACCGACGGTTCTCAGGCCAGCTGTTGTGGGTCGACCGAGGGGCGGCAGATGAGTTGCTGCGGGCCGACCGATGCGCTCGCCGAGATCGGGGAGGACAGCGAGGCGGACATCTTCGGGGCCGGTCTGTACACCCCGGGCCAGACCAGCGACCTCCCTGAGGAAGCGGTGCTGGCCTCGCTGGGATGCGGAAACCCGCTGGCGGTCGCCGAGATCCGCCAGGGCGAGAAGGTGCTGGATCTGGGGTCCGGCGGCGGTATTGACGTGCTGCTGTCCGCCCGGCGGGTCGGCAACACCGGCTTCGCCTACGGGCTGGACATGACCGACGAGATGCTGGCCCTGGCCAGGGCGAACGCCGCCAAGGCCGGCGCGAGCAACGTGGAATTCCTCAAGGGGCAGATCGAGGACATTCCGTTGCCGGATGGCTCCATCGATGTGGTGATCTCCAACTGCGTGATCAACCTGTCCACCGACAAGCCTGCGGTGCTGGCCGAGATGTTCCGGGTGCTGGCCCCGGCCGGCAGGATCGGGATCTCCGACGTCGTCGCCGAAGACCAGCTGACCCCGGCCGAAAGAGCCGAACGGGGCAGCTACGTCGGTTGCATCGCCGGGGCACTGTCCCGTACCGAGTACCTGGACGGGCTGGCCGCGGTCGGGTTCACCGACGCCGAGGTCGTCTTCACCCACCAGGCCGCACCGGGCATGCACGGAGCCATCATTCGCGCCATCAAACCCATTGCGCCCCAGAGCGTCTCCCACTGATCGGCAGATCGACTTCACCACCCAGAGCCAACCCGTGCGCCGAGACGACCATCGTCCTCTCGGCTGGCACTCAACCCGACGACAAGGTCAACGTCCTGGCCGCAGGGGCACTACTGGAGGTTGAAGTCGACATCACCGACGAACGTCCGCACAACTCTCCGACGCGGATGATCGCCAAGGCGGACCGAGTTGTCGTCCTCGGCGGCGAAGTGCAGGTCGAACGAATGCGGCTGGTCCGCGAACCACAGGGTGGCCCGAGTGCTGTTCGGTGCCACCGTGCTGGCCGCAGCTACGTCCCTGCCCGAACTGTCCACCGGTCTGACCTCGGTCAAACAGGGCGACTACAAGCTGGCGTTCGGCGACATCTTCGGTGGGAACGCGTTCCTGCCGGTCCTGGCCCTCTACGTCGCCGCAGTCATCGGCCTCGTTGCTCTGCCCAACTGAGTTGGGTGCCGTGTGCACCCACCAACTCGGTTGAGTCGGCCGGGGCGCGTGCGGGATTGCTCTCAGATCCCTCCACGGCGACGATGATCACGAATCAAGCTCCACGCCCGAGAGGACACCGATCACAAATTGCCCATCCCGCGACGGGAAGGCGGTCACCCGCCGGCGCAGCACCGCGGGAACACCAGCGCGGCGCCTGTTCGGTAACGGATGCGATCAGGCCATTCTCGGGTCGTAATAGACGACAGCCATTCAACGAGCCCGTAGGACCGAATGGCCCCCTGACGACGGCTGACGGCCTGCTCCAAACAGGCTATTTCGCTGGTCGCCTCGCGGCCGTACCGCGCCAGATGAGGCGGTGGACGCCGAGGTGCCGCGGTAGCGCGCGCAGACCCGGGATGTAGGGCACGAAGATGAGGACGAGGGTCAGTACGGCCATGAGACCCCAGACGAGGGCATCAGCATTCCCGGAGGTGGAAAAGGGTTTCACCTGGTACCAGAACGTGTAGAGCCACATCCACGGCTGGCCGGGATAGTTGCCGGTCTCGTTCATCATTCCCCATTGATCACCGCCGAGGTGATCGGCCCGGGCTTGCCCTTCGAGGTAGGCGCCGTCGGTGAGCAGTAGCAGAGGCTTCGTCTCGTCGCTGCCGTAGAAGGTGTCCGAGGTGGTGAGCACACCTTCGAGCCCGCCACTATCGGCCAGGGTGAGAAACGACTTCGCCAGGGCAGGGACGGGCCCGTAGCTGCCTGATTTGACCTTGGCCGGATCGCCGTCGGGGACAGCAGCGAGCGCGTCAGCGTACGAGCTCGCCCACTTGGTCTGTTGGGCGGTGCTGGCACCTTGATAGGTGGTGAGCGCAGCAGCTAGGGGGGCGTCACCGCTGACGGTCTGCAGTGGGGTGAGAACCAGGTCGCGGGCGCTGTCGATCGGGATCCGCACTCCGCCCCAGCGTTGTAACGGCAATGGCCCCAGGTCTTGTCCCGAGCCTGCCGTGTTGTACGGCGCTCCGTAGGTGGCGCTCGTGCTCGTCCCGGCAAGTTCGGCCGTGGCGGTGGCCACGACATCCGACGGCGCCGCCTGCGCCCAGGCCCGCAGCGACAGCGCCTTGCGGTCCGGAGAGGAGAACACCGCCGCGAGCAGGACCGTCAAGATCCCCATCACGATCAGGGCCATGACGAACTCTTTGACCAGGTCGTACCGGCGGGTGGGAAATAGATGCGCGTCCGGTGTCGCGCCCTTCTTCGACCCGGCGCCCCGCGCTGTCATTGGCCTGGCCCCCCAGGCTGCGCCGGGACCGTGAGGGCCGGGTCGTCCAGCGCCGTCGCCGGTGTCGAGGGAATCGGCTGGCCCTGGGGTGAGTCATGTCGAGTCTCGGTGCTGGCCGCGGGAGGCTCGGCGTCAAACGGTGGAACGACGCCGTGCCTGCGGACGAGAATCACGTGCAGGACGATGAGGACGCCCACTATCAGCGGTAGCAGCATCACGTGCCAGAGGAGCATCTGCCCGGTGTCCAACACGTTGAACACCGCGCCCACGCCGACGGCGTTCAGGCCGTCCTTGGCCTGTCCGGCCGTCCACTGCGAATCGAAGTTCGTCTGGGACAGGTAGCCGGTGAAGGCCGTGCCGATCGAGCCGATGAACGCGATCGCCCCCGTCACCCAGGTCAAGCCGCGTTTGCCGCGCCAAGCAGCCATGAAGAACTTGCCCCACAGATGGATCACCATGCAGAAGAAGAACAGTTCGACGCTCCACAGGTGCGTGGAATTGACGAAATGACCCAAGCCCGAGATGTGCCACCAGGTCGCGCCCTTCAGCGCCAGCACCAGTCCCGAGACGATGACGTAGACGAAGGCCGCGAGGGACGTGACCCCGAAGACATAGATCCAGGACCGCACGTAGGCCGGTTGCCGATCGGGCAGCCATTGACCCGCAGGCACCGTGCGCGCCATCCGGGTCCGCAGCCGAACGGTCCAACTGCGTGACGGCTGCCTGCTACCGCTCGACATGGCGGATCTCAACTTCGCCATCGGCGTCGCGGGAATGGGGGAACCGCAGCACGAGCGCGAGTGCGAACACGACGAGCATCAGCACGATCACGATCAGGTTGGCCAGCGAGATCTGGACGACGCCCCATTGCACGAAGTGCGCGTGGCCGCCCAACAGCGTGGCTGTCCTGATCATCATGAGGTCCGGCGAAGGTTCAGCGGAATCTGCATGAGGAGATCTACCTGTCGTGCAAGTGCCACCTGAGTGCCCGACGCGGAGCTGATGCTCTACGATCCGGCCGCGAAGGATCGAACCGATAACGGGCGAGCTGCTTTGCCAGCTACCGCGACGCTACACCCATCGGGACTCTCCCGACCGGTACGAACGGCTCCAATCCCATGGCCTGTTCGACATGGCGGCTGCAGTCGATCAGGGCATCTACAACGCAGACCCGCGCACCCCAGTCCACCCCCTGCAGCACCGACGACCTTCGGCACAAATCTCTGCGGTAAAGGAACCCGTGTAGATACCACTGGCACGCTGTCGGAGGTCCGCGTTACATCTCCGGATCCGGCGGCTCGGCTTGGCGTGCCGTCGATCACGCCGCCCTGATGAGGCCCAGCTGTTGCAGGACGCTCACGCCGTCGTCGAGGCCGATCTCTTCGGTGACGAGGCCGTTTTCGACCTTGAGAACCGTGGTGCCGGTGAATCGCATCGTCTTGCCGGTGCCGGCCGGCAGCGAGCCGATGGGCATGTCGTCGAACTCGTCCCCGGTCTGGGTGCCGCCGCCGATCCACTGCCCGACGACGTAGTCGCCCTCGGCGGTCAGCTCGGCAGTTCCCGAGAAGGCCAAGTCGGGGAACGCCGCCCGGAACGCGGTGGCGAACGCTCGAACCTGTTCGCGGCCACGACATGGCGCGTGCAACGAGTACTCGAAACGGATGTCTGGCGAAGCGAGCTCATCGATGACAGCTGGGTTGAAGTCCTCGCCCCAGAACTCGGCGAACCAGCGTGGCCTTGTTGTTCTCGATCGACATAGTGTCCTCTCCTGCAGTCAGCTGGCGAGGTCGCCCACTGCGGCACCTCAGCCTGCAGACGTCGATCGCCGGCGAACGTGAGACGATCAGTGAGCAATACCAAGTGGCACCAACGGATGTGCGCCGGAGGATCGGGTGGGACGCTCAGCCGAGATCGGTATGGGCGGCGATGTCGACCTCGTTGCCCTCCGGGTCGGCCAGGGTCCACCACTGCGGTGCATGGTCGCGGACCAGGGTGCCGCCAGCCGCAAGTGCGGCTTGCATGCGAGCCTCTGCTTCTCGGTGCGGTAGCGAGAGGTCGACGTGGATGCGATTGCGTTGCGGGCGGGGCTGATCCATGTCCTGAAACCACAACTGCGGGCCACGGCCTCGGTCGTCAAAGAGGTCCTCCTCTCCGCGCTGGCGGTAGCCGAGCACGACGCGCCAGAACTCCATTACGGCCGGCTTGGAGACGGCATCCACTGCGATCTGAACAACCTGCACTCGCGACACATCTGCCACCGCGCCGGCCGCGTGAGCCGCCACTGAAACCTGCTGCGCCAACGAGATGTGTTGCTGTGTCAGGCCGGAGTACCAGGCGAGCCGGACGGTGACGCCATCGGCCCGCAGATCCACCGCCGCCTCGACGTCGGCCATCCCATCCAGCGCCCCGACGGTGCCGGCAAGAGCCGCCCCGTCCGCCATCGACTGGGTTCGGTAGAACACATTGGCGCCGTCAAACAGCAGCCGCCAATCCGCGACGCCGTCGGCTGCGCGGAACTGTTGGGGCGATACCTCGGGACTCATGAATGCTCCTGACGATGTAGCCGTCTTCATCGGACCGCTGACGATTCTCGCAGGGGGGCTTCATCGGCGCAACGCAGCTCATGACGCGGGCCTGCAACGCCATCCCCAGGGGGCGCCCTGTCGACCTCGCCTTGAAGCACGGCACGATCACCTTCGCGTAGCGGAACCGGACCGCGACCACCGCGACCACCGCGACCACCGCGACCACCGCGACCACCGCGACCACCGCGA
>JALYVF010000033.1 GCA_030853385.1 Actinomycetota bacterium
CGGGGCCGTCGAGGAGTTGAATCTGCTGCCGATCGGTCAGTTCACCGGGACCAGGTCGACTCGTTTGCCGGGCTTGCCGTTCAAATGAACGACCATTGCCGTCGTGCCCTTCGGGGCATCGGCAGCCAGCGTGTACGGGACCGCCGTCTTGCCGGCATCGATGTACAACGGTTCGTCCACCGAGATCGCCGGCTTGGTTACGTTGAACGTCGCACCCTGCACGGTGTCGATGTCGGAACCGGAGAAGGAGTTGAACGTCCCGGCGGTGTAGCGGATCGGGAACGACTTGGTGGTCGGCTGGATGCCGATGGCGGCCGGATCGACCGGCAGCAAGATGGTGTCGCTGTCGAACGCTCCGGTCTCCACGTCCCCGTAGTTGAAGTTCACCGGCGTCACACTGAGTGCATCGCCGGACTTCAGGTCGACAAGGACTGCCTCCAGCAGATCGGTGCTCTGGGTAGCCGAGACGTTCAGGAACTGCCCGTACACCTCATAGTCGGGCTTCCCATCGTTGTTCACGTCGATGTCGACGTAAGGCTCGATCGAGTGCCCGATGGTCGCCCAGTCGGCGAAGGTGTTGATCCCGAAGTACAGGTAGCCATCCGCGTAGCTGGTCGGACCGCGGACCGAGCCGACACCGATATTCTTGATGTCACCGGCACGCTCCGACTGGTCGGAGACGCAACCGCTGATGATCTTGCTGCTGCAGGAGGGCAGTTTGCCGCTCTGCGCGCCGAGGGTCAGTACCGAGGTCAGCGAGGTGTAGCCACCCTTCACCCCGGTGCCGTTGTAGAGCAAGGCCTGCTGCCCCCGGTAGGTGCCCTTGGTCGCCGTGGTGACCGAGTACGGCTTGGCGACGCCGAACACCGGGACCAACAGCGCGGGCTTGCCGGTGGTCGTCAACAGCACCCGGCCGGAGGCGTCGGTCTCGAACTGACGGGGCTCGTCGAGCCCGGTCAGCGGATTCACCGTCGTTACCGTCATGGTCGGATCGATGGTGTGGTCAAGGTCCTTGGTGGTGATCGTCATGGTCACCGTCACCTTGGCCGAGCCGTTCGGCGGCAGGTAGACCGTTTTCGGCGACACCGTGTAGGCGATGCCAGGGCTGTTGACGACACCCTGGTAAGCCACCTTGTAGTTGGCGCCGGTCCGTGCGGTGTTCTGCACCTTGATGGTCTGGGTCTTGCTCATGCTCTTCCGGTTGGCCGGAACGTGCACCACGCCGAAGGTCGCCGAGACGCCGCCAGGGATGTTGGTGTTGTAGGCGATGACGTTGGTGGTGGTCGCATCGAGGGCGTCGACCCTACCGGCGCCGACCCTGGCCGGTCCGAACTTGTCTCCGGTATGGCTCGGTCCTGAATACACGTCGTGATCGGCGGTGTTCATCACCGCGGCCTTGATCTGCTCCGGTGTCCAGGCCGGGTGCTGCTGCAGCACCAGCGCGGCGATACCGGCGGTATGCGGGGTGGCCATCGAGGTGCCGGAATCGATCAGAACGCCGTCTCCGCTGCCCATCCCTGCCGAGGCGATGGTGCTGCCGGGGGCAGCCACGTCAGGCTTCACCGGGTTGATGGCGCCATGTGTGCCGCGGGAGGAGAAGGAGCTGATGGTGTCGCCGATCGACGGGCTGACGTCCTTGATCGATGCCGCCAGCGAACCGTCGAAGGTCACCTTCAACGTGCCGGCGTCCAATGCCGGACGCAGCTTGGTGGTCTCCTTGGCGCCGAGCTGGAACACCGGGATGTCCTTGGAGCCGGTGATGCCGGCGTTGAACGCGTCCAGCTGGGAGGTGAAGATCGAGCCGATGGCTCCGGCCGCTGCCACGTTGCCCGACCTCGCGACCGAACCGCAGCGTCTGGTGGTGTCGTTGTCGTCCCACTCCAGCCAGGCAACCTTACCCTTGACGGAAGCGGCATCGGCGGTCGACAGCGGATCGCATCCATCGGCGTTGGAGCCCGCAATGGCGACCACATCGCCGCTGACCGGGGCCTTGTTGGCCCAGTCGTAGGCCACCGAGTTCTGCCCGGCGTAGATGCCGGCCAGATCGGCCGGGGCATCCACCTTGATGCCGTCGCGCAACTGGAACGGATCAACGACCGAGGCAACAGCCAGCGACCGCACCGCGTTGCCCGGGGTACCGCCGACGTCGGTGACGTCGCCGCCGTTGCCCATCGCGATGACCGGCAGCACACCGTTTTCGGCGAGCACGTCGATCATGGCGTTCTCCGGGTCGTCCTCGGTGCCGAAGTCGCTGCCCAGGGACAGGTTGACGATGTCGAGATGATCGGAGAAGTCGCCGTCACCATTGGGGTCAAGGGCCCAGTCGAGGGCCTCGCCGACCACATCGGTGGAGCCGGCGCAACCGAACACCTTCAGCGCGTACAGCGAGGCGTCCGGCGCCATGCCCGGACCAATCTTCATGCTGTAGAGGCTGCTGCTGTTCAGCGTCGAGTAATCGCCGCCGAAGGTGCTGCCGTCGGCATTCTCGCCGAAGCCGGCGGCCGTGCCGGCCACGTGGGTGCCGTGCGAGTTGCAGTCCAGCGGATTCGGATCGGGATGCGGGACCGGCTGATAGGCCGGACTCGACGAGTCGGCATTGTAGTCGTCGCCGACGAAATCGGTGCCGCCGACGACCTTGGCCGTCGTGGTCCACGGACCGGCATCCTTCGCCTTGGCTGCCTGGTAGGCGGCGGTCGTTCCTGGGCCGCCGAAGTCGGCGTGAGTGTAGTCGATGCCGGTGTCGATGATGCCGACCCGAACACCGTCACCGAAAAGGCCCTCGGACTGCCAGGTGTCGAGCACCCTGGTGAACTGGGCGGCGCCGGCGTTGTCGATGGTCTTCGGGACGATCGGGGTGATCTTGACGACGTCGGACCGGGCGGCGATGGCCTTGATCGCGGTCAGATCTGCCGACATGGCCACACCGGGAATCGTATTCACGGTCGTATAGAGCCGGCGAACCTTGGAGTCCTTGCTCTTGGCGGCGCTGGTGACGGCGTTGGCGGACGCACCGATCGATGCGCGTTTGGACCTGGCTGCTGCCTTGGCGGCCGCCGCGCCCTTCGACGCCCTCGCCTTCGACTCGGCCGCTGCGCCGTTCCCGGCCAGCTGCACGAACACCTGATAGGTGCCGGCCTTGCTGCGATCCAGACCACCGGCGAGCTTCGCGCCGGCCTTGATCGATGAGTAGCCGGTTTTGGCCGGCCCAGGCACTGCTGGTGAGTAGCCGTTGTCGCTGGGGGTTGCGGAGGCTGTTGGTATTGCGGCCACAAACCCGGTGACGAGCGTTGCGGCGATCACCGCCACTCCCCATTTGCTGGCTGCCGACCTTCTCGCCAATGCCATGAACACCGGCTCCTTTCCTTCGACAATCGAGCCTGACCGCCCGCGCCGTGTGGTGCGCAACACCGGGGATCGCCCGAGTGCGTGACTGGTCGATCCCGTGGTCGACTACCACGGGATACCGCACCGCAAACGTAGAACCTGTGAGTCCTGGTGACTAGGGGTTCACCGAAACTTGCCGTCTTGGCAGTCGGCTTCGCCGCTATTCGGCGCTATTCGGCGGCGATCGCCCGGATGGATCGCGCACCGACGGCTGTACCGATCGATTCCAGCAGCTCGGCGGGCGGCGCCGAGTCCACCCTGAGCACCATGATGGCTGCCCGGCCGGAAATCTCCTGGGACAGCTGAGCTGCTTGGATGTTCACCCCCGCGTCGCCGAGCAGGGTGCCGACCTGCCCCATCACGCCTGGCCGGTCCGAGTAGGCCAGCACCAGCAGATCGCCGGACGCCCGCAGGTCGAAATGCCTGCCGTTGATCTCCACCAGTTTCGGTACCTGACGCGGGCCGGACAGCGTGCCGGACACGGTGCGCATGGCTCCGTCAGCCATCGCCGCCCGCAGGGTGACGACGGACCGGTAGTCGCCGGTTTCCTCGGTGGCCACCGAGATCAGCGTCAGTCCGTGCTCGGCGGCCAGCGCCGGCGCGTTGACGAAGGTGACGGTCTCGGTGATCACCGGCCCGAAGATGCCGCGGACGGCCGCCAGCTGCAGGATCGAGGTGTCCTGAGCCGCCAGATCGCCGTGTACCTCGACCGTCAGCTCGCTCGGCAGGCCGCCGCCGATCGCGGTGAGGATGGTGCCGAGTCGTGACACCAGCGGGATCCACGGCCTGGTCTCGTCACCGACGGGTCCGGCCGCTTGCACGTTGACGGCATCAGGGACGAAGTCGCCGCGCAACGCCAGCAGCACCGATTTGGCGACCGCTCTCCCCGCCTTGTCCTGTGCTTCCTCCGTTGAGGCGCCGAGGTGCGGGGTGAGCACCACATTCGGCGCTGTTAGCAACGGGTTGTCCGCGGCCGGCGGCTCCGTTGTATAGACGTCGATGCCGGCCCCGGCGACCCTGCCCTCCCGCAGCGCCGCGGCCAGAGCGTCCTCGTCGATGAGGCCGCCGCGGGCGGCGTTGATGACGATCAGGTTCGGCTTGACGGTTGCCAACTCAGCCCGGCCGATCAGCCCGACGGTCTCCGCCGTCTTCGGCAGGTGGATCGACACGATGTCGGCCCGCTCGAGCAGGGTCGGCAGATCGACAAGGGTGACGCCCAACGACGCCGCTCTGGCCGGCTGCAGGTACGGGTCATAGGCGATGACGGTGGTGCCGAACGCGGCGATCCTGGCTGCGAAGAGTTGACCGATTCTGCCGAGTCCGACGACGCCGACGGTCTTGTCGGCGATCTCCACACCGCTGAAGGAGCTGCGCTTCCACTCGCCTGCCTGCATCGTGGCGTGTGCCTGCGGCACTCTGCGGGCCACCGCGAACAGCAGCGCGATGGCCTGTTCGGTGGCCGAGATGATGTTCGACTGCGGCGCGTTGACTACCAATACGCCGCGCTCGGTAGCGGCCGGCACGTCGACGTTGTCCAGGCCGATGCCCGCTCTGGCGATCACCTTGAGCTGCGGTGCGGCCGCCAGCGCCTCGGCATCCAGCTGGGTGGCCGAACGGATGAGTACCGCATCGGCGTCGGCCAGCGCCGGCAACAGCGCGGCCCGGTCCGCGCCGTCGACGTGCCGGATTTCAACGTCACCACCCAGGGCGTCGACCGCCGACTGGGCGAGCTTCTCGGCGATCAGGACAACTGGCTGCGGCACGGTGTGGCTCTTTTCTGTCGGGTCTCTATCGGGCCGGCCGGCTCGCGCGCCGACAGCCGCCAATTCTATTTGCCCGGATTCCACCACCAGCCCCCGCGCTGCCTTCGATCTGCGGCGAGCCCGGTCATTGACCCTCAGGCCGTTGACAAGGGCGCAGACTGACCTCGGTACGGGTGGGTACCCGGCCGCCCGGTCAATAGCCGGCAAAGGTCTCTTGGCGCTGGTGGCGCTTGGCCTTACAGTTCCGTCATCCGGTCGCACACCGGCCGCTTCAGAGGGGGAACCATGAGCCGTCCGTACGGTCCCGGCGAGCCCGACGGCCAACAGCCTTGGTCAGGACACCAGTCCGGACCGCACTATCAGCACCCCGACCCCGGCCAGCATTCGACGCAGTCTCAGCAGCAGAGCGGATATGGGTATCCGGTCGGCCAGTATCCCGGCCAGCAGCCATGGGGAGGTCAGCCGCCGGGCTATCCGACGTATTCGTCATCGGCGAACCAGCTGCCCGCTGCCCGACCGGGGGTTGTGCTGGCCGCGGCCATCATCGCGTTCCTACTCGGAGCGCTACTGGCCATCGGCGGTGCAGTGATCATCGGCGCCTCGAGGACAGCCGATTCGGGCGGCAACTTCCTGGGCCTCAACGGGCTCGGCGGCGTCGTGATTGCCGTCGGTGTGATCTTGCTCTTGGTCGCGGCCCTGCTGATCTGGGGCGGCGTCTGGGCGGTGAACGGAAAGAGCTATCTGCTGTTGTTGATCAGCGCGTCGGTCATTGGTGTCCTCGCGCTGATCGGCCTCATCGAGAACCTGTCCAATGGCGACGATCCCACCGGGGGCATAATCGGAGTCATCGCCTGCGCGGTCGTCGTGGCATTGCTCGCGTCCTCGCAATCCCGCAGCTGGTTCGCGAGCAAGCGTCGCTGATCTGGACCGGCCTGGTGCGGGCGAGTCAGCACGGCTGACCCCGCCCGCCTCCCGACCTCAGCTGCGAGCAGCGGTGCCCGAGTAATCGTCGTTGGTGGCCACCCAGCTCATCAGGCCGCGCAGGGTGCGCCCGGTCGCCTCGATCGGGTGGTCCTGCTGCTCGGCGCGGAACTTCTTGAACTCCGGTGCGCCGGCATCCTGATCGGCGATGAACCTGGCAGCGAAACTGCCGTCCTTGATGTCGGCGAGCACGCCCCGCATGTTCTCCGCGACGTGATCGTCGATCACCCGCGGCCCGGATACGTAGTCGCCGTACTCGGCGGTGTCCGACACCGACCAACGCTGCTTGGCGATGCCGCCCTCGTACATCAGGTCGACGATCAGCTTCACCTCGTGCAGGCACTCGAAGTAGGCGATCTCCGGCTGGTAGCCGGCGTTCACCAGGGTCTCGAAGCCGAGCTGCACCAGCCGGGACAGGCCGCCGCAGAGCACGGCCTGCTCGCCGAACAGGTCGGTCTCGGTCTCCTCGGTGAAGGTGGTCTTGATGACGCCGGCGCGGGTCCCGCCGATGGCCGCCGCGTAGGAAAGGGCCAGTGCCTCGGCGTGGCCGGTGGCGTCCTGTTCGACGGCGATCAGGTCGGGAACCCCCTTGCCGTCAACGAACTCTCGGCGCACCAGATGACCGGGGCCCTTGGGCGCGATCATGATGACGTCGACATCGGCCGGCGGCTTGATGTAGCCGAATCGGATATTGAAGCCGTGGCCGAAAGCGATGGCCTTACCGGCCGTCAGGTGCGGTTCGATCGCGTCGGTGTACACGTGCCGCTGCACGTGATCTGGTGCCAGCACCATGATCAGGTCGGCTTCCTCCGATGCCTGCGCCGGGGTGACGACACGCAGCCCCTCGTCGGTGGCTTTGGTGCGCGACTTTGACGTCTCGGGGAGCCCGACGCGGACGTCGACTCCCGAATCCCGAAGGCTCAACGCGTGTGCGTGCCCCTGCGATCCGTAGCCGATCACGGCGACCTTGCGGCTCTGGATGATCGATAGATCGGCGTCGTCGTCGTAGAAGATCTCGGCAGCCATACTTGCTCCTGCTCTGTGTGTTTCGCGAATTGGTGAGTTGGATCGGCGATGCTGTTGAGATGGATCGTTGTTGTTACCTGGCTTTCGACGGTATCTAGTCCTGCCGACCTCCGGTGGATGTGATCGAACGAGGGCCGCGACCGAGGGCGACCATTCCGGACTGCACCATCTCGCGAACACCGTACGGCTCCAGCATTTTCAGCAACGCCTCCAGTTTGTCCGAGGTGCCGGCCGCCTCGATCGTCAGCGAGTCGGGAGTCAGGTCGACGACGTGCGCGCGGAACATGTCGACGATGGTGACGATCTGCGCGCGGCTGACGGCGTCGGCCCGCACCTTGATCAGCAGCAGCTCGCGCTGCACGGCGGCCGCCGGGGCAAGCTCGACGATCTTGAGCACGTTGATGAGCTTGTTGAGCTGCTTGGTGACCTGTTCCAGCGGCAGCTCGTCGACGGCGACCACGATCGTCATCCTGGACACGTCGGGGTGCTCGGTCGGGCCGACGGCGAGGGAGTGGATGTTGAAGCCTCGTCGGGAGAACAGCGCGGAAACCCGTGCCAGCACGCCGGGTTTGTTCTCGACCAGGACCGAAAGCGTATGGCGCGTAACGGTTCTCACTCCCCATCGAACAGTGGTCGGATGCCGCGGGCGGCCATGATCTGGTCGTTGCCGGTGCCGGTGGCGACCATTGGCCAGACCTGGGCGTCCTTACCGACGACGAAGTCGACCACCACCGGCCGGTCGTTGATCTCCATCGCCTTGGCAATGGTGGAGTCGACGTCCTGTTTCGACTCGCACCGCAACCCGACACAACCCATAGCCTCAGCCAGCAGCACAAAATCCGGGATGCGCAGCTTGTGGGTGCCCAGTTCGGTCTGCGAATAGCGCTCGCCGTAGAACAGCGTCTGCCATTGCCGCACCATGCCAAGGTTGCCGTTGTTGATCACCGCCACCTTGATCGGGATGTTCTCGATCGCGCAGGTAGCCAGTTCCTGGTTGGTCATCTGGAAGCAGCCGTCGCCGTCGATCGCCCACACGGTGGTGTCGGGTCGGCCGACCTTCGCCCCCATCGCCGCCGGCAGCCCGAAGCCCATGGTGCCCAGGCCGCCCGAGTTGATCCAGCTGCGCGGCTTCTCGTAGCGGACGAACTGCGCCGCCCACATCTGATGCTGGCCGACACCGGAGGTGAAGACGGTGTCGGGGCCGGAGATCTCACCGAGCCTTTCGATCACGTATTGCGGCGACAAGGTGCCGTCCGGCGGCTCCTCATAGCCCAGCGGGAAGGCGTCCCGCAGATCGTCGAGCTCGGCCCACCAGGCGAACAAGTCGGCGACAGCACCGGCTTCCTGTTGCGCGGTCACCGCGGCGATCAGCTGCTCGATCACGTCCTTGGCGTCGCCGACGATCGGCACATCGGCGGTGCGGTTCTTGGAGATCTCCGCCGGGTCGATGTCGGCGTGGATCACCGTGGCGTTCTGGGCGAACGACGACAGCACACCGGTGACCCTGTCGTCGAACCTGGCGCCGAGGGTGATCAGCAGGTCCGACTTCTGCATGGCGGCGACCGCCGCCACCGAGCCGTGCATGCCTGGCATGCCGAGGTGCTGCAGGTGCGAGTCGGGAAAGGCGCCGCGCGCCATCAGCGTTGTCACCACTGGGATTCCGGTGAGTTCGGCGAACCGCAACAGCTCCGGCGCGGCATCCGCCTTGATCACCCCGCCGCCGACGTACAGCACCGGCCGGCGGGCGGCCACGATCAGCTTGGCGGCAGCGGTGATCTGCCCGGAGTGCGGGCGGGCGGTCGGCCGGTAGCCGGGCAGATTGATCTCGGGTGGCCAGCTGAAGGTCGTCTCCGCTTGCAGGATGTCCTTCGGAATGTCCACCAGCACCGGGCCCGGGCGGCCTGTCGAGGCGAGGTGGAAGGCAGCGGCGATCACCGACGGGATGTCGTCCGCGTCGGTCACCAGGAAGTTGTGTTTGGTGATCGGCATGGTGATGCCGCAGATGTCGGCTTCCTGGAAGCCGTCGGTGCCGATCAGCGGGGTCCCGACCTGACCGGTGATCGCCACCAGCGGCACCGAATCCATGTGGGCATCGGCAATCGGCGTCACCAGGTTGGTGGCACCGGGACCGGAGGTGGCCATGCAGACGCCCACCCGACCGGTGGCCTGGGCGTAGCCGGTAGCCGCGTGGCCGGCCCCCTGTTCGTGCCGGACCAGGATGTGGCGCACTTTCACGCTGTCCAGCAGCGGGTCGTAGACCGGCAGCACCGCGCCGCCTGGAATGCCGAACACCACCTCGACTCCGCACTCCTCGAGGCTGCGGACCAACGACTTGGCGCCGTTCAGGTGCTCGACCTCGCCGCCGTGGTCGATGTCACCGGCGCCGGGCCGACCGGCCGGTGCCGGCGGCACCACCAGCGGGCGTCCGGTGGTCACGTTCGCTCCCCCGCTCGGCACACTGCCTGTGATGTCATGTTCCTGACCTTTCTCGACTTCCCGCCGAGCTGCTGAATGGAGGATGAGCTCGAGGCGAACTCCCGTGCGAGGCACTAAAAAACCCCTCGTCACCATGAGGTGTCAAGGGGTTGCGCGCCTTCGCTGGGAGTGCCGCGATGGCGCGCTAGCTGATTACGAGGAGGTGCTGCCGCATGCCATCGACTGTAGGTTCTCCCCGCGCCGAGTGTCAACGCTGCGGGACGCCGATCCCGCATCCTGGGACACCCCACCCCACTTCGTGGGTTCTCTGGCGGAAATGCCCACCCACTTCGCGGGTCCTATGGTGGTTATCGTCCGGGCGACAACCACCCCCAGGTCCGCGAACTGGGCGTGGGACGATGCAGGAGTGTCCGCCACCCGCCCAGCCCGTCTCGTCTTTCGGCTGCCTACGGTGGCGTTGGTGATGCCGGCCGTACTGCTGTTCTGCGTGGTGCCGTTGGGCGCGACCGGCGGCTGGCGACTGCTGATGTTCCTGATTCCGTTGGCCGGTCTTGTCTGGGTGGTGATCACCAGGACCACCGCAGACGCTGCGGGACTGCGGGTGTCCGGGCTCGCCACCCGCCGGAGTCTTTCGTGGGCTCAGATCGGCAGGGTGGAGTTGGACGGCGGTCGCTGGGTGGTGGTGACCGACCGAGCTGGCCGGCGCACCCGACTCCCGATGGTGCTGCCCGGCGATCTCCCGCGGCTGGTTGAGGTGTCCGGCGGGGCCTTCGATCCGGCAGCCCCGGCGTAATCTGCAGGTTCCCCCATTATCTGGAGCACGTGATGCCGCAGTTACGTTCGAAGACTTCGACCGACGGCCGCAACATGGCCGGTGCCCGTGCGTTGTGGCGCGCGACCGGAATGACGGATGGCGATTTCGGCAAGCCGATCGTCGCCATCGCCAACTCCTACACGCAGTTCGTCCCCGGCCATGTGCACCTCAAGGACATGGGCGATCTGGTGGCCGGCGCGGTGATGCAAGCCGGTGGGGTGGCAAAGGAGTTCAACACCATCGCCGTCGACGACGGCATCGCCATGGGCCATGGCGGCATGCTGTATTCGCTACCGAGCCGGGAGCTGATCGCCGACTCCGTCGAGTACATGGTGAACGCCCATACCGCAGACGCGCTGGTGTGCATCTCCAATTGCGACAAGATCACCCCTGGCATGTTGATGGCGGCACTGCGGCTGAACATCCCGACGGTCTTCGTCTCCGGTGGCCCGATGGAGGCCGGAAAGGCAGTCGTCATCGACGGCGTCGCCAGTACACCGACCAACCTGATCTCGGCGATCAACGCATCGGCGTCCGCGGACGTCAGCGACGAGGGACTGTCGGCGCTGGAGGCAGCGGCCTGCCCCACCTGTGGTTCCTGCTCTGGAATGTTCACCGCCAACTCGATGAACTGCCTCACCGAGGCGCTGGGATTGTCGTTGCCTGGCAACGGATCCACCCTGGCCACCCACGTGGCCCGCAAGGCACTGTTCCTGCGGGCCGGCGAGCTGGTGACCCAGTTGGCCAAGCGGTATTACGAGCAGGACGACGAGACGGTGCTGCCGCGGTCGATTGCCACCACGCACGCCTTCGCCAACGCGATGGCGCTGGATGTGGCCATGGGCGGGTCCACCAACACGGTGCTGCACATCCTGGCCGCCGCCCAGGAGGGCGAGATCGACTTCACCCTGGCCGATATCGATGCCTTGTCGCGCAAGGTGCCGTGCCTGGCGAAGGTGGCGCCGAACCACCCGCGCTTCCACATGGAGGATGTGCACCGCGCCGGCGGCATCCCTGCGCTGCTCGGTGAGCTGAACAGGGCCGGCCTGCTCGATGCCGACGTACACACCGTGCACTCCCCCGATCTGCAGAGCTGGCTCGACGACTGGGATGTGCGCGGCGGTAAGGCAACGCAGACGGCGATGGACCTGTACCACGCGGCGCCTGGCGGGGTGCGGACGACGAAGGCATTCTCCACCGAGAACCGTTGGGACACGCTGGATACCGACGCTTCCGAAGGTTGCATCCACGACCTCGATCACGCCTACACCGTCGATGGCGGGCTGGCCGTGTTGTACGGCAACCTGGCCGAAGAAGGCGCGGTGATCAAGACCGCAGGCATCGACGAAGAGCTGTTCCACTTCGTCGGAAAGGCGCTCGTCGTCGAATCGCAGGAGGGGGCCGTCGAGGCGATCCTGTCCAAGCGGGTGCAGCCGGGACATGTAGTGGTGGTGCGATATGAGGGTCCTGCCGGTGGGCCAGGGATGCAGGAAATGCTGCACCCGACGTCGTTCATCAAGGGGCTAGGCCTTGGCAAGGTGTGCGCGCTGATCACCGACGGCCGGTTCTCCGGCGGATCGTCAGGCATCTCGGTCGGCCACGTGTCTCCGGAAGCGGCATCCGGCGGCACCATCGCTCTGGTGGAGGACGGCGACGAAATCGAGATCGACGTGCACGACAGGTTGCTGCGCCTCAACGTCCCCGACGATGTACTGGCCGAGCGCCGGGCGAAGATCGAGGCCTCGGAGAACCCGTGGCATCCCAAGGACCGCGAACGGGTGGTGAGCAAGGCGCTAATGGCCTATGCCGCGATGGCAACGTCCGCGTCGACCGGAGCCGTCCGGCACGTTCCGGTGCGCTGAGCCCGCTGAGCCCGCTGAGCCATCGGTCGGCGCGGCGGTGCACACGCCGACACCATGAATTTGGCTGCCACTACCTGGGAGATCCCGAATCGTCAGCAGCGACCGCGCTCGTTGGATACGGTCGAGCAACGCGGCATTCACGTCGCGACAACTGGTTCTCTCCGTAGAGGAAGTCGTGCAATGCAGCCGAATCGACGTGCACTGATGGCCGTGGTCCTTGCGGTTACCGGGTTGGTGGCCGGGTGTTCCAGTCAGATCGGCGGCCAGCCAAGCGCACCAGCGAGCGCGAACACGTCGAGTTCGGCGAGCGCGGCAGGTTCACCAGGCTCAGCGGCCCCGGGTTCATCCAGCTCAGCCGCGCTTCCGCCGCCCAGCTCCGCGAGCGCACCGCCCAGCTCCGCGAGCGCACCAACCAGCTCCGCGAGCGCGCCAACGAGCTCCACTGCTCAGGGTCCGACGAGCCCGATGGCACCCAGCAGCCCGATCTCAAGCGCGCCGACGCACACCACAACGAGCCGGTCCG
Source organism: Actinomycetota bacterium (assembly GCA_030853385.1). GTDB lineage: Bacteria > Actinomycetota > Actinomycetes > Mycobacteriales > Nakamurellaceae > Nakamurella. Next base: position 12,790 of record JALYVF010000033.1, read on the forward strand.
TCACGCAGTCCTCGAAGGCCACGACAGCGCCCAAGACGACTAAGCCGTCGACGCCAGCTCCGCCCGCTTCCGGCGGCCTCGGACCGTTTACCATCAGTACGGCGGGCGGTCCAAGAGCGTGGCCCGACGTCTGCACCTTCACGAACACCGCGCAGCTTCGCGCCCTCGATCACCAGATCACCGGTCTGAAGGGACAACCGGTCGGGACCAAGTCTGCGTTGACCTCGGGGGGCAATACGCCCCGGAACACCGACTGCAAGTTCAACCTGACGACATCTTTCGACACTGCCGACACTGCCGACAATCCGTCCTGGGTGACCATATCCCTGGTGTCGGTCGACCAGTATTCGGCTTCCTCGTTTCAGCAGGACGCGAAGAGTGGGGTGAAGAAGTACCTGCACCTGCCTGGTGGTGCGAGTTGCTTCTACGACGGGGGGCTGTTGGAGTGCCTCAAGGGCGACATCGTCTATTACGTCAACGGGGTCAAAAGCACTGGTAGCAATAATTTCAACGCTGACCAGGCGAAATGGTTAACCGAGATCCTGCTGCCGCTTGCCACCCGGGTGGGGGCCGAGCTGTCGTCGAAACCGTAGTAGCCGACGCTCAGTAGCCATTCTCGCCGACCACGTTTCGCAACGGCTCGCCGGCGGCGAAGCGGCGCAGGTTCTCGGTGACCACCGCCAGCGCCCGGTCGGCGGACCCTGGCACGGCGCCGGCAATGTGCGGGGTGAGGAAGATGTTCGGTGTCGACCACAACGGATGACCGTCCGGTAGCGGCTCCGGGTCGGTCACGTCGACTGTCGCCCGCAGCCGGCCGGCCGTCAGCTCGGCGATCAGCGCATCGGTCACCACGATCTGCCCGCGGGCGGCGTTGACCAGCACCGCACCGTCCGGCATGGCCGCCAGGAACTCGGCGTTCACCAGACCGGTCGTCGCAGCGGTGAGCGGAACCATCACGATCACCACGTCGTGGTCCCCGAGCACGGCGGGCACCTGATCGATCGAGATGACGCCGTCCCGCGCGGTGCGGGCCGCCAGCGTGACGCGGGCGTCGAATCCCTCCAGCCGCCGTTTCACCTGAGTGCCGAGATCGCCGGCGCCCAGCACCAGCACGCGTTTGCCGGCCAGTTCGTCGGTCTCGTGCCTGTCCCAGATCCCCTCTGCTTGCCGCTGGACGAACTGCGGGAACTCGTGCAGCACGGCCAGCAGCGCGCCGACTGCCCACTCCGCCGTCGCGCCGCCATGCGCGCCCCGGGACGTGCACAGTTGCACCCCCGGCGGTGTCTTGCCGACCCACAACTCGGCGCCGGCCGTCATCAGCTGGACCAGCTTCAACTGTGGGAGCGCCGCCATCGCCTCTCCGACCGCTCCACCTGCCAGGAATCCGGGAATCAGCACCTCGGCAGCGGCCGCCGCCGCCGGCAGGTCCGCACTCATCGACACCTCGACGATGTCCAGCTCTGGCTCGCCGGCGAGGGCGGCGGCGATCTGCGGGTTGGCAACGGCGACGACAGTCATGGTTTCACCGTATCCACCCAGGCTTGCCCCGTAACCTGGAGCCCGATGTCTCACGGCCCCGTCTCCCGAACGCCCGCCGGCGCGCACCGCCGGACCCGGCGTCGGGCTGTCCGTGTGCTGCTGACTGCCGGGCTGGCGTTGGCGCTGTCGGCGTGCGCGAACTTCTCGGCAGCGGCGCCGTCCTACACGGTGCAGCCGTCGCTGACGCCGCCGGCGGTGCAGCCGGTCGAGCCGTCACCGCCACAGGTCGGCCAGTCGTCGCCGTCAACGCCTCCGTCGACTCCGACCTCTGCCAGCTCGCCGCCCCCGATTTCCTCGCTGAGTTCGTCGTCGCCAGCGCCGTCGAGTAGCGGCCCGCAGGATCCGTGCCATCCGTCCGACCCGGCGGTGATCGCCGCCTGCCTGAAGGCTCCGTGGGGACTGGCCGTGATGGCCGACGGGCAGTCCGCGTTGGTCGGCGAGCGCACCACCGGCCGCATCCTGCAGATCGCCCCGCAGACAGATCCGGTGCCGTACGCGACCATCGCCGACATCGATGCAAGCGGTGACGGTGGGCTGCTCGGTATTTCGCTCTCGCCGTCCTTCGATGAGGACGGTCTGATCTATCTCTACGTGACCACTAAGACCGACAACCGGGTGCTGCGGCTGGCGAAGGGCGACGCGGCCAAACCGATCTTCGTCGGAATCCCGAAGGGCAGCACCCACAACGGCGGCCGGATAGAGTTCGGTGCGGACGGCCAACTGTATGTCGGCACCGGCGACACCGGGAAGCCAGCGTTGGCCGCCGACCCTAAAAGCCTGGCCGGCAAGGTGTTACGGATCGATCAGTTCGGCAAACCAGCGGAGGGCAATCCGGTGGCTGGGTCGGCGATCTACGCATCAGGGTTCACCGATGTGACGGGGATGTGTGCGCTCGGATCGACGATGGGCGCGCTCGATCACCGGTCCGCTGCCGACGTGCTGATCGGGGTGGCGAAGGGCGGCGAGTACACCTCGCTGCAGTCCGGTTCGGCGGTGTGGACTTGGAAGAAGGCAGACGGCGGCGCCAACGACTGCTCAATGTCCAGTACCCAGCTGGCGTTCACCTCGTTGGACGCGCAGCGCATCGTGGGGCTGCAGCTAAACCCCAAGACCGGTGGCTTCGTCGGCACGCCGAACACGTTGGTACAGAAGACCTATGGCCGGCTGCTGACCCTGACCCTCGGCGGCGGCGGCACACCGCAGGAGGTCTTCTGGGCGACCACGTCCAACAAGGACGGCAACGGTAAACCCACCGCCAGTGACGACCGGGTGATCGTATTGAAGGCCAATGGCGGTGGCGGCGGGCCGGGCAAGGACTGAGCTAGGCCCTGACGACAACCGCGTACGACCCGACTCCGAGCAGCTTCGTTCCGGGCACCGACTCCTCGGCCAGGATCAACTGGTTGATCCGGCCGGTCGCCGCGTCGAAGTCCACATCGGCGACCGCTCCGATGCGCTGGCCGTCGGTATTCAATACCTGCTTGCCGACTATCAGGTGGGCCTTGCCATCGAGCTGAGAGATCCGCTCGTCCGGCTCGACGATCAGCTGGTCTCCAGCGACCGTGACGGCGTCCGCGCCGAAACCGGTGATGTCGCTGAAGGGCAGCACGTTTCCGGAATGGGGCGTCTTGTTCAGGCTGAGGGCGACGATCTGCGCAGCGGCCGGGTCGACGATGTAGCCGCGAATGTTCCCGACCGTCGCCGCCGCGTCGATGCTGACGACCTTGCGACCCTGTGCTTCGCTGAACAGCATCAGCCTTGTGCTCCGATCTGAGCCCGAAATGCGGCGACGGTCGCTTCGAATCCGATGATGTTGTCGCTGAGGAAGTTCGCCGCCGCCGCCGGCACCATCAGATGCTCACCTGAGGCAGACATGGTGTCGGGCAGTGGAATCAGTAAGCGTTGCTGACCGCGGCCGAGCGTCTCGGCCGGCCGGATCTCGTAACCGATGACATCGGCCTGGACGTTGCCGGCGCTGATCCCGATGATCACGTCCGACACCACCCCCAGCGATGTTCCCTGGTCGGTGAGCACCTGCGAGGAGATGATGTCGCCGCGGTTGACCGGCGCACCGCCGGCACCGTCGCCGGGCGGTCCGGACAGCACGCTGGCCACCGGCACCAGCTGCTGGTCGGACTGAATGATCAGCGCATCCGATCCAAGGCCGACGACACCAGCCCACGGCAGCGCCACCTTCAGCGGTCCGGAGAACAGGCTCCGACCGGCAAGGGTGAAAGCATCGATCTGCCCGCCGTCGGCGGCGTACAGGATGTCCTTGATCTGCGCGACGTCTTCCCCGGCGAAGGTAACGACGGGCAGCTTGGCCAGCTCGCTGGCCCGCAAGAGGGTGCTCAACCCGTCGGTCCCTTCTTGCTCCGCCGGCCGGCCACCACCACACCGCCGCCGCGTCGGCGGCCCTGAATGGCCAGGAACCCGCCGATCAACAGCCCGATGACGATCACCACAATGATCACCCACCAGAACCACTGCATAGCCGTGCTCGATTCTCGGACGGAGGTCGGCGGTGACGCCGCTGCCCCATGTTCGGATGCTGTCACTGCCGACTGTAACCGGGAATCCGCCGCTTGGTCTGCCGGGAAACAACCGGCCGTCAGCCGTCAACCCCGAGGGTGGAAAGCACCAGCTCACGCACCCTGGCAGCGTCGGCCTGTCCGCCGGTCGCCTTCATCACGGCGCCGACGATGGCGCCGACGGCCTGCACCTTGCCGCCGCGGATCTTTTCCGCGGTATCGGGCTGGGCCGCCAAGGCGTCGTCAACCGCGGCCTGCAGGGACGAATCGTCGCTGACGACCGCAAGGCCCCGTCCGGCGATCACCTCCTCCGGTTCACCCTCACCGGCCAACACCCCGTCGATCACCTGCTGGGCAAGCTTGGCAGTGAGCATTCCGTCACCGGCCAGTGCGACAACCTTCGCCACCTGACTCGGGGTGATTGGCAGCTCGGTGAGCGTCATGCCACGACTGTTGGCCTGTTGTCCGAGATACGAGCCCCACCAGGATCGCGCCTCGGCGGGACCCGCGCCCGCCGCCACCGTCTGCTCAACGAGCGACACTCCGTCCGCCGCAACAAGATCGCGCATCTCCAGGTCGGTGAATCCCCATTCCTGCCGCAGCCTGCTGCGCCGCACCCACGGCAGCTCTGGCAGGGTGGCGCGCACCCTTTCCACCCATTCCCGTTCCGGCGCAACAGGGACCAGGTCGGGCTCGGGGAAATAGCGGTAGTCCTCCGCGGTCTCCTTCGATCGCCCGCCGGTGGTGGTACCGGTAGCTTCGTCGAAGTGCCTGGTCTCCTGGGTGATCGTCTGGCCAGCCGTCAGCCTGGCACCCTGCCTGGTGATCTCGTACCGAACCGCGCGTTCGACGCTGCGCAGCGAGTTCACGTTCTTGGTCTCGGTGCGGGTGCCGAACTCGGTGGCGCCGGAGCGCATCAGCGACAGGTTGGCATCGCAGCGCAGCGACCCCTGATCCATCCGGACGTCGGAGACGTCGAGCGAGGCCAGCAGATCGCGCAGGGTGGCGACGTAGGCGCGCGCCACTTCCGGAGCGGACTTCCCTGTTCCCTCAACGGGTTTGGTGACGATCTCGACCAGCGGCACCCCGGCCCTGTTGTAGTCGAGCAGCGAGTACTCGGCGCCGCCGATCCGGCCGCCACGGCCACCGATGTGGGTGGACTTGCCGGTGTCCTCCTCCATGTGGGCGCGCTCGATCTGCACCCTGATCGTTTCACCGTCGACGTGGATATCGAGGTAGCCGTTCGACGCGATCGGCTCGTCGTACTGCGAGATCTGGAAGTTCTTCGGCATGTCCGGGTAGAAGTAGTTCTTGCGGGAGAACCGGCACAGTTCGGCGATGTCGCAGTTCAGGGCCAGTCCGATCTTGATCGCGAATTCAACGGCCCGTCTGTTCACCGTCGGGATGGCGCCAGGTAGCGCAAGGCAGACCGGGCACACCTGGGTGTTCGGCGCGGCGCCGAAGGCCGTCGGGCAGCCGCAGAACATCTTGGTGGCGGTGCCCAGTTCGACATGCACCTCCAACCCGAGGACCGGATCGAACTGTTCCATTGCCTCGTCGAAGTCCATCAGCGCTGGAACGGGTGCAGCGCTCATCGGGCCGAGCCTTCCAACGCTGGTGCCTGGTCCGGCACACTGGATCCGTGCTCGGCGACGTAGGCGACCTCGAAAGCCGCTGCGACGCGGTACATCTGCTCCTCGCCGAGCGCCGGGCCCATCACCTGTAGACCGACCGGCAGGTGGGTGTCCTCGGCGATCCCACTCGGCACGCTCATCGCTGGGATACCGGCCAGCGAGCCAGGAATCGTTGCCAGGTCGTTGAGGTACATCGCCATCGGGTCGTCGACCTTCTCGCCGATCCCGAACGCCGTCACCGGTGACGCCGGCGAGATCAGCACATCGGCTTGGGTGTAGGCGGATTCGAAGTCCTGCTTGATCAGCGTCCGCACCTTCTGCGCCGAGCCGTAGTAGGCGTCGTAGTAACCGGCGGACAGCGCATAGGTGCCAAGGATGATGCGCCGCTTCACTTCCGCACCGAATCCCTGCCCGCGGGTGGCCATCATCACCTGCTCGGCGGATTGCAGAGTGGCGCCGTCTGCTGTCTGGTCCACCCGCAATCCGTAGCGCATCGCATCGAAGCGAGCCAGGTTCGACGAGCACTCACTCGGCAGAATCAGGTAGTAGGCAGCCAATCCGTACTCGAAGTGCGGGCAGCTGACCTGGACGATCTCGGCGCCGGCGGCCGTCAGCATGTCGACGGCCTGCTGGAACGAGGCGAGCACACCGGACTGGTAGCCTTCGCCGCCGAGCTGCTTCACCACTCCGATCCGCATGCCGGCGACGCCGTCGGTCTGACCGCGCCGGACGGCGTCGACCACGTGCGGCACCGGCGCGCCGATCGAGGTGGAGTCCATCGGGTCGTGGCCGCCGATCACCTCGTGCAGCATCGCGGTGTCCAGCACCGTCCGTGCGCACGGACCGACCTGGTCGAGCGAGCTGGCCAGCGAGATGACGCCGTACCTGGACACCCCGCCGTAGGTGGGCTTGGCACCGACGGTGCCGGTGACGGCCGCAGGTTGCCGGATCGAACCGCCGGTGTCGGTGCCGATGGCCAGCGGCGCTTCGAACGCGGCGATCGCCGCCGCGCTGCCGCCGCCCGAGCCGCCGGGAATCTTGGACAGGTCCCAGGGGTTGCGGCTGGGCCCGTAGGCGGAGTTCTCGGTGGAGCTGCCCATGGCGAACTCGTCGAGGTTCGTCTTGCCGAGGATGACGATGCCGGCTTCCTTCAGCCTGGTCGTCACGGTCGCATCGTACGGTGGGATCCAACCCTCGAGGATCCTCGATCCGGCGGTTGTTGGCACATCCTTCTGCACCAAGATGTCCTTGAGCGCCAGCGGAACTCCGGCCAGTGGCGAGGCGGGGTTCTCGCCGCGGCCGATCGCCGCGTCCACCGCTGTTGCCTGAGCGATGGCGAGTTCGTCGGAGACGTGCAAGAAGGCGTGCACGTCGGGATCGATGCCGCCGATTCGATCGAGGTGAGCCTGGGCGACCTCGACGGCACTGACCTCGCGGGAGGCGATCGCTGCCGCCAGCTGGGCGGCGGTGCGGCGGGTCAGGTCGGTCACTGCTGCTCTCCCAGGATCTGCGGGACCCGGAATCGGCCGTCCTCGGTTGCCGGTGCCTGCGAGAGGGCGGCCTGGTGGCTCAATCCCGGCCGCACCACGTCGTCGCGGTAAACATTGGTCAGCGGCACGGCGTGGGTGGTGGGCTCAATATCGGCGCCGGCCACCTCGCCCACCCTGGCCACCGAGTGCAGGATCACTTCGAGCTGGCCAAGGTAGGTGTCGAGTTCGGTGTCGGTGAGCTCCAACCGGGCTAGGTGCGCCAGATGGGCAACATCGTCCCTGGTCAGCGCGGGTTCGTCGACGGACACAATCCTCCCAATACGAATAGGTGCAGCGGCTGACTGCACCCTCGATCTTAGGTGGCGCCGGGGATCGGTTCGGCACCTGCCCGGAGCGCCGCTACGACGGCACAGAGCAGCGACCGGGTTGTTGCTCGCTGTCGCAGGGCACAGTGAGTTTCGGGAGGCCGACTTGTGGTGGTGGGAGGGTGCGGTATTGGTGGCCGGTGGGGGTGGTGGTGATGACTTCGCCGGGTTGGCTGCCTTTGCTGGTGGTCCAGCCGGGCATGTCTTTGACGTAGTTGCCGCGTTCGCACAGGCCCTGTTCGTTGTCGATCGAGGTGGGTCCGCCCTTGTGGTGGGGGTGGATGTGGTCGGCGTGCCGGATGGGTGCGGAGCAGAAGGGTTGTCGGCAGGCCCGGTCGCGGAGGTTCAGGAAGGTGCGGGCGTTGCCGTCGAAGGTGCGGCGTTTGGTGTCGAGGTTGGTGGCGATGCCGGTGATGGGGTCGGTGAGGATCCGCCTGATCCAGGCCTTCGCCAGCGCGATTTCGCGGGCTGATTGGTGTTTATCGGGCCCTGCGGGCGGCGATCCATCCGGGAGACTTGTTGGTGGGCAGTCACATTGGCTGTGCTCCGGGCCGCTATCGGCAACGCGCGGAGGGGGATCGGCCGATCTCTTGGGTGGACAGTCACACTGGCTGTGCTGCGATCTGTTGTCAGTCGCGCATCGAGGCGAGCCCGGGAACCCTGTTGGCGGGTATTCATATCCGGCAGGATCCGGCAGGCCCACGCCGGATGGCGGCGGGTCGCAGGCGAGGATGGCTCTGACGTGTTCGGCGGAGATGGGTCCGAAGTCTTCCAGCCAGGCGGGGGTGGTTCCGTTGCCCAGCAGGGTGTCGGCGGTCATGGTCAGGTTGACCTGCACCGGCACCAGATGCGCTTCGGTTTGGCCGGTGATGCGTTCCACCAGGGTGTCGGCCATCACCTGTTTGCCGGACCGGTCGTCGGTGCGCAGGTCGGCTGCGGTCTTCAATGCGGCGTAGACGGCGACGCCGTGGGCGACCGGCAGCAGCGGGGTGACGGTGGCCATGCAATCGGGGGCTGGTTTGATCCACACCGTCCGGTCCTGTTCGGCCTTGCCGCGCCGGTCCACGAAGCCTTGCGGGTCGATGGCGTACACGGCGTGCTGTACGGCTTGTTCGGTTTGTTTCAGGTTCCAGCCGGTCAGCCTGGGCGCCATCGCGGCATCCAGGATCGCCGCGTCCGTCTCGTCCAGATGGCTGGACTTGACGGCCAGGATTGAGCATTGCGCCTCGGAGATCAATCCGTCCCGCAGCAGTGCGAAGGCCTGCGGCAGCCGGTCGGCCAGTGCCCGGGGCAGGCCGAGTTGCCGGCTCGCCGCACCGGGTGCGAGCCGGCGGGCGTAGCCGATCTGTTCGGCGATGCCGCGGCCCAGGTTCCGGATGGGCACCCGGTCGGCGCGTTGCTGGGCGACTTGGGTGTCGGCGAACGCCAACTGTTCGGCGGCCAACGCCCCCGCGCAGGCGTTCAACAGTCTTTGCAGCGCATGGATGCGGTCGATCTGCTGGGCCGGGTCGCTGTTCGGCGGCATGATCGCGACGGTGATCCTGGCCTCGTCGATGATCACCCGGGGAATGTCGTCCTGGTCGAAGATGTCCCACGGCACATCGTCGTCGGGTTCGAACCCCTCGGGCGGCAGGGTGCTCAGGAACTGCTCACGCGCGATGGACTCCGGGTATTCCACCCAACCCTGGAACTCGTCCGTGTCCCCCAACATGTGTTCGATTCTAATAACTCTAGCTGCGGTGTTCAAGAGCTCCGTAGCAAGTTCACCCGATTGCCGATCTGTCAACGAAACGACAACTACCGTTGCGCCACGACAACTCTGCGCCCGGCCGTGGTCGGCAGTGCTGCAGCTAGCAACCGCAGAAACCCAACTCGCTGCGAAGTGTTCACACTCCTTGGTGCTGTCGGCCTGACCGCTCGCGGCCGACCGATGCCGGCGATGCTGGCGATGCCAACAGCGGCAGGCAATCGAGAGGGACCATTCTGAGCGCCCGTTCGCGTCATCGCCCCCGACACCCGCGATCAGCGCCACAGCGACAGCTTCGTTCGGTGCCCCGCTCTTGTTGGATTGCCTGGGTGGCTCCCGGGACCGCCCAGCTGACCGCCATCATTGACATCGCAGAGAACCGAAAGTGAGTGGTGGTGAAGACCATTGGACTGTTGGCGGAATGAGCTGGCACTCGTCGGCCGGCTACTACCGGCTGTCGACCAGCAAGTCGCTGCGAGACTCGGCGGGCACTATTCCGCGCAATGTTTGCTGGCCGGCCGGGATTTCGAGCAGGGCGGGACATCCAGCGCCGCGATGCCTGGGACGAGGCCGGCGCCTACCTGCCGCGGCCGCCCGCCGACTACAGGAGGCGGAGCCGACTTCGTGGTGTTGTGCACGAACCTGATGCACAAGGCGGCGCCCGAAATCCAGGCCGCAACGCGGGTGTGGCCGGCCTGGGCCAATCGCTCGCCAACAGCGTCGGCGATGTGCAGGAACGGAATGTCCAGTGGACTACTCGGCGCGCGCTGGGTGATGGAGGAAACCTTCTATGGCGAACGGCTGCGCGACTGGTTCGGCGTCGAGTTCGTAGTGCCGGACGCTGCCGGCCGTGAGCTGGTCAACCGGGTGATCTTCGACGAGCTCACCCTCGGCCACGTCGAAGAGACCTCCAGGGCAAGCTATGCCGCCATCATCGAGCAACTCGCAGCGGATGGTGCGCAGGCGATCGTGTTTCTCTGTACCGAGATCGAACTGCTGATCGGGGACAAGGACAGTCCCATTCCGGTGATCGACTCCACCTATTCCCACGCATCAGCGGCCGTCGACGCGGCACTCGTCGGAGGAATCACTCGCGGACCCGACTTCGTCAAGAACTCACCAACAGCGCCTCTGCACCTACCGGCAGGTAACCGGCGGCCAGCAGGGCACGGACGCTACGGGCGTTGCCGGGTGCGACCTGTGCCCACAGCGGCTCCCCGGCGGGAACGAGGTGACGTGCTGCGGTCGCCAGTCGGCGACCGAGACCCCTGCCCTGGGCGGACGGTTCTACCTCGAGCGCCAGCTCCCACCGGCCGGCGACGCCGCGGCCGAGGGTCAGCAGCCCGCCATTGGTGGTCCAGGCTCTGACGTCGTCGCGGAGGCCGGCGCCCCTGACGATGCGCGGGTGCGAACGCTCGGTGGTTTCCACCAGGTCGATCGGTGGTTCACCGGACAGCGAGCCGGCGACGGTGAGCAGGTCGATATTGTTGACCCGTCGGTCAAGTCGCCGCTCCAGCGCATGCAGGAAGGGTGGATTCAACGTGGCGGACAGGTCGTCCGCCGGCACTTGGTCGCGCACCCAGTGGTGATCGACGTCTGCGAACACCACGCTGCAGCCGGTGAACGCGATCACCCCGGCAACGCGGATCGACGGCTGCGGGAGCACCGTCACCGAGCCGTCGTCCGGCGGGAAGCGACCGGCTGCAGCGGCGGTCAATAGGTCGCGGAGGGTCGACGACGTAGATGGCTGCACGGTTGACGAATGTACGGGTCGGCCAGCGACAATGGCCACATGCACCATCTCCGATACGCCGGAGCTGCCGGTAACGACGAAATGCAGGTGTTGGCAGCCGATCTCGGCTACTCCGAAACCGCCTTCCTGCGGCCGCGCGGTGATCGTGAGTTCGACGTTCGCTACTTCAGCCCGTTGGCCGAGGTTCCCTTTTTGGACATGCCATCGTCGCCGCCGCTGTCGCGGTGATGGCGCGCGACGGCGCCGGGCCGCTGGTGCTCAACACCGCTGCCGGCCCGGTTGACGTCAGTACCTCGATCACCGATGACGGGACGACCGCAACCTTGATCAGCGTCCCGCCGCGGACCGCCCACATCGAGGACGGCGACGTGGCCGAGCTACTGGCGGCTGCGGCTGAATGCCAGTGATCTCGATGCAGCGTTGCCGATCGATCGTGATGGCGTACGCCGGTGCCTGGCATCCGATCGTCGCACTTGTCGAGCGAGATCGGCGCCGTCGTCACGCCGGCCAGTATCACGATTGAGCAAGGCGGGTTCATCGGCCCGCCGGGCCAGCTCACCGTCGACATCCCAGCTAACCCGACACCGGCATCTCCATCACACGGCCGCGGATATCCGTGCTCTCGACGAGATCGATGGCGCGAGTGAGCACCGCGCTGTCGAAAGCGTGTAGGACCAGCAGGTTCGTCGTCAATCGTGCCTGCACAACAGCTTTCGCCCGACCGCTGCGCCGCAGCCGATGATGAAGGAATTCCTGGATCCCCTCGACGCTGGCGTGCAACCGGAGCTCGCCCTGGGTGACGGCTGCGAGCAGGCAGCGAGAGTCCTGGCGTTCGGGAGTTCGTCACCCACCGCGTAGAGCAGCACGGACTTATCGACGAAGAACGACTTCATGGAATGCCCGCGAACGATGAGTCGAGGTCGGCTGTCGGCCCCGCCTTGACGGCCGCCAATCCGGCTCGGTCCGGCGGTCATTTGCGTGCTGTCCAACAACTCCCGGGCAGCCGCTGCTCGCTGGCCGTGTGCATTGTCGAATCGCACGTCGATTGCCTCCCGGATCACCGCTGCCACACTGCGACCGCTCCGCGATACCTCGGCTTCCACCAGCGAATAGCGATGCAGATCCAGCAAGAGCTGCAAACGCCGCGCCATCGCCCTCACACACCCACAGTATCTGTGTAGAAGATCGGTTTACGGGTCGATCGTCAGTCGTGCCGCCCGTTCGGTGAGGAAGCGCCGTTCGGGCAGGCTTACCGTCAGGTCGGCGGCCCGCAGATACTCCGACCTGGCGCCGTCCGGGTCGCCGGACATCTCCAGCAGGTGGCCGCGGACCGCCGCGAATCGGTGATGGTCGCGCGCCCTTTCGTCCCGCAGCGCGCCAAGGGCCAGCAGGCCGGCCGGCGGCCCGTGCACCATGGCTACCGCGACGGCGTGGTTCAGATCGACCATCGGACCCGGCTGGGCGAGCCGCAGCAGGTTGTACAGCGCCAGGATCTGCGGCCAGTCGGTCGCGGCCGCGTCGACGGCCTCGCTGTGCAGAGCGGCGATCGCAGCCTGGATCTGATACGGCCCGATCACGTTGTGCCGCAACGACTGCGTCACCATCATCACGCCCTCGCGAATGGTCGCGGCATCCCACAGTGAGCGATCCTGATCGGCCAGTGGGATCAGCGAGCCGTCGGCCGCCTCCCGGGCCGGTCGCCTGGCGTCGGTCAACAGCATCAGTGCCAGCAGCCCGATCACCTCGCCATCGGCCGATCGCGCCGCGTGCAACAGCCGGCCGAGCCGGATCGCCTCCCTGCTCAGTTCCGTCCGCTGCAACGACTCGCCGGACGACGCCGTGTAGCCCTCGTTGAAGATCAGGTAGATCACCCTGGCCAGCGCGTCGAGTCGAGCCGGGAATTCCTCGGCGGCTGGCAGCTCGAACCGGGCGCCGGCATCGCGGATGCGACTCTTCGCCCTGCTGATCCGTTGCGCCATAGTGGAGTCTGGGGTGAGGAACGCCTGCGCGATTTCTCTGGTGGACAGGCCTCCGACCGCTCGCAGCGTCAATGCCACCTGCGACGCGGCACTGAGCGCCGGATGGCAGCACATCATCAGCAGCGTCAGGGTGTCGTCCGCTATCGGGACGTCGACGGGGTCGACGCGGGTGACGGCGTCGGCCGCGTCCAGAGTGAATACTGCCTCCTCGCGCTGCCGACGAGACCCCTCGCTGCGCAACAGATCGGTGATTCGGCGGGCAGCAACGGCGATCAGCCAGGCCCGGGGGTCGTCGGGGCGACCGTCACTCGGCCATTGGGTGGCGGCGGCCAGCAGCGCTTCCTGCACCGCTTCCTCCGCCAATTCGAAGTGGCCGAAGCGGCGCACCACAGCACTGAGGACCTGCGGCGTCAACAGGCGCCACAGGTCCTCGAAATCGTTGCTGTCGACGGGATTCGACCTCACCATTCGTTGCCGGACGACACCATCACCGGCCGGATTTCGATCGGACCGAACCGGGTGGACGGAAACCGGGCGGCGATGTCCTCGGCCCGCTGCCAGCTCTCGCAATCGACGACAAAGTAACCGGCCAGCTGTTCCTTCGCTTCCGCGTGCGGCCCGTCGCTCACCAGCACCTCGTCGCCGCGGACCAGGACGGATCTGGTGAGCGCCGGATCGGCGAGCGGGTAGCCGCTGACATATTCGCCCGACTCGGTGAGCTCGGTCAGCAGCTCGTCGAATTGCTGCTGCAGGGCGGCGATCTCGGCCGGTTCCGTCCCGTCGTGGTGCGCGAAAGTCGGGTGTTCCCAGCGGGTCGGATTGTCGTGGATCAGCATCAGGAATCGCATCGGGGTAATCCTGTCACTTGTCCTGCAATACCGACAGGATGTTGCCGGCTGGGTCGGCGAACCAGGCGATCAGCGGGCCACCCTCGCGCATAATGCCCTTGGCGTCCTGCTTCATGCCGTCGTAGCGCAACATGGTGACGCCGGCGGCGACCAGATCGTCGACCGCGGTGTCGATGTCGTCGACGGGGAAGTTCAGCACGGTGTGCTGGGCCGGCACGTGGTGCGGTTTGGGGTAGGCCAGTACGCAGCTTCTGGCATCGAGCCAGAGCGCGAGGATTCCGTACTTCTCGGTGACGTCAAGCCCCATCACCGTCGAATAGAATTCCTTGGCCGCGGCGGTGTCGTCCACGGCAATCCCACTGAACGGCTTGGTGTTTCGCCATTCGTCGCGGTACCCGGCCAGCATCTGCTGCTGCATGTCGTGCGACATTTCGATGACCTGCAAATAGTTGCCGTCCGGGTCGGTGAAGGTGGCGAACGCGCCTTCGGGGTTTTCCGTGAGCGGCATAATCCAGGTGGTTCCAGCCTTTTCGATCCGCTCGACGGCGGCCCTGGCGTCCGGTACGTCGAAGTTGAGGACCACCCTTCCTGGCTCGGCCGCGCTCCCCGCGACGTCGTCACGCTGGTCGGGCATCAGGCCGAACCCGCCAAAGCTGTGGAAGCCGAAGGTGTCAACGGCGACGCCGAATGCCTTCTCATACCAATCGCGCAACCGGGTGGGGTCCGAGCTGCCCAGCAGCAGGCTGCCGAGCGTCGGGGTGGTATCGACGGTGCGACTACGGATCGTCATCTCACTCTCCTGTCGAATGGTCCGGTGAATGTTCATTAGGTACGTCGGAGTCGTTACAGCATCCTCGACATCGGCCGCAGGAGGAAGGCGACGGCCACCCCGCCGGCGGCGATCAGGGCCGCAGCCGCCAGGAAACCCCAGTGCACCCCGTTCGCCAGCGATCCAGCACGGGAGCCGATGGCGAACATCGTTGACAGCCCGGCAATACCGACCGCACCGCCGATCTGGAAGGCCGCCGAGGTAACCCCGCTGGCGGCGCCGCTGTACCTCTCCGGAATGTCGATGAGGGCACTGACGCTGCCCGTGACGGTGCCGGCGCCGAGTCCGATGCCGAACAGGGTAAGGCCGCAGATCATCACCAGTACCGGGGCGGCTCCGGTCACCCCGAGCAATAGCAGGCAGGCGGCCGCGGCGCAGCCCAGGCAGCCGACCGCGACGGCTCTGGTACCGAACCTGGTGGCGGCTCGCTGCGCCGCGAACGACGCCAGACAGGCAGCGGCGGCATTCACCGCGGCGATCACGCCGAAGCGCTCCGCCGAGAATCCCAGGCCGACCTGGGTGTACTGAGTGAGCAGGAACGAGGTGGCGCCGTACGCGCCGATCCCCAGCATCACGATCACCAGCAAGCCGGCAATGAACGGGCCAGAGGCGAACAACTGCAGTGGTATCAACGGATCCGGCGACTTCCGCTCGGTCCGTACGAATGCGGCGGCCAGCCGAGCGACTGCGTCAATGGGGCGCCGATCAACGCACCTGCCGGCCCCCGACGCCGCCGACCGCGCCCCACAGGCCGAGCGCCTTGCGACGCTCCGCGCCGTCGGGAAACAGGACCAGCAGGATGGACAGCGCCGTTGGCAGCATGACGGCGGCTGAAACACCCTGCACCGCGCGGCTTATCAGCAAGACGGCGGCGGTACCGGCCAGACCGCAGGCCAGCGACGCGGAGGCGAACAGCACCGTCCCGAGCAGGAAGACGGCGCGCCGGCCGAGCACATCCGCGCAGCGGCCGCCCAGCAACTGCAGGCCGCCGAAGGTGGCGGCGTAGGCGCTGATCACCCACTGCACCCCGGAGACGCTCATGCCCAGGTCGTGCTCGATGTCTGGGATGGCGACGATCACGATCGACGCATCGAGGATCACCATGAAGGCCGCCACCGACAGCAGGGCCAGCGTCAGCGGGCGGTTGATGATCTGGACGTTGGTGTCGGTGCCGGGTGCCGTCATACTCGGACGTCGGAGCCGGCAGCTGGTTCTCGACAGCGGGTGCCTGGCGCGCAAGAGTGGTACAGACGCCCTGTCGACAGAAGCGCCGAGACTGAAAGTTGTGTGGAAGTGAAATACATGCTGATGATCCGCAGCTCGACGGAGCGTTGGGCCTCGATGACCGAGAGCGAGCGCAGGACGCTCGGAATGGGGACCATGGCCGTCGGCCGCGAGCTGATGGCCACCGGGCGTCATATCGACGGGGCGGGGCTCGGCGACGAATCTTTCAGCAGGGTCGTGCGCCGAGACCTGACAGGTGAACGGGTGGTCACCGACGGCCCGTTCGCCGAGGCGAAAGAACACCTGGCCGGATTCCTCGTTGTGGAGTGCGACTCCGAGGCGGAGGCGATCGCCATCGCCGCGAAGCTGCCAGATGCGGCGCTCAGCGGCGTCGACGTGCGACCGGTCGACGAGAGCTTCCGGCCGGTCTGAGGTCGGCGGTCAGGCGCCCCGCAGCGGGTGGACCGCGACCGGGCCCGTCATCTGCTCGGCGTAGTCCGTCAACGCCTGCTGGACGTGCGGTGATGCCAGGTGCGCATCCAGATCCTGCTGTGAGCGCCACAGCTCGACGGTGACGAAAGTTCCTGGCACGGCGAGAGATTCGTACAGGTCGTAGGACAGGCAGCCCTGCTCGGCCCTGGTCGCGACCGCCAGCTCCGCTAGTCCCGTCGCGGCCTGCTCGGCCGCTTCCGGCTTGATCGGGATGGTGGCCACCACATGTAGATCCGTCATCGGAATGCCTTTCGTCGGCGAGTGGACATGATGCTGCCCTGCCATCGTGCACCCGGTCGGCCGAAAGTGATCATCCGCCGTAGCGGCGGTCCCTGGCCGCGAAGTTGCGCAGGGCTCGCAGCAGATCAATCTCGCGGAAGGCCGGCCAGTACGCCTCACAGAAGTACAGCTCTGCATAAGCGCTCTGCCACAACAGAAAGTTCGACAGCCGCTGCTCACCGCTGGTGCGGATCACCAGATCAGGATCGGGCATCCCGGCGGTGTACAGGTGCGCGGCGATGTCGTCGGCGGTCAGCTCCTCGGCCAGCTGAGCCAGTGTCTCGCCGGCCGCCGCGCGCGCGGCCAGCAGTGCACGCATCGCGTCGATCACCTCGAGGCGGCCGCCGTACCCGACCGCCAGGGTGACGTGTGCGCCGGTGTCGACGTCGGCAGTTGCTGCGAGGGCGCCCTGCAACACGCGGGCGGTCTCGACGGGGACAGCGTCGAGGGTGCCGGCGATGTGCACCTTCCAGTGCGAGTCGCTGTGTGCCATCTCCGCCGTCACCATCTCGGCGACCACCCTCATCAGGAAGGCCACCTCGTCGTGATCCCGGCGTTGCAGGTTCTCGGTAGAACAGATGAACACGGTGACGTGATCGATACCGACGGCCCGGCACCAGGACAGCACCTCCTTGAGGTGCTCGGCGCCGTATCGATGGCCGAGGCTCGGGTTCGCCAATCCAGCCTGCCTTGCCCAGCGCCGGTTGCCGTCCATGATCAGCCCGATATGCCGGGGCAGCGGCCCGGTTGCGACCTGCTTGCGCAACCGCCGCGCATAGGCGGCGTACAGGGCAGCGGTGCCGAACCGTGGTCGAGCGACCATCACGCCGAAGGTGATCCCTGCGGCCACTACGGCCACCGCAGCGGTGACGACTACCAGCTGCCCGACTGTGGCGGTGTCGCCGCGCCGTCCCAGCATCGCCGGAATGCTGTTGTTGAACGCCACGGCAACCTGCACTCCCAGGCAGCCAGCGATGGCCGAGATCTCGACCGCGTGCCGCAACTGCGAGATCGGCGGCCTGGCAGCGATCCGCATCGCGGCGTTGCAGATCAGGCAGAAGGCGAAGTAGGACGTCCAGGCCACACCGAGGGTGTAGCCGATCAACGCTGGGTCGGTCCAGCCCTCACCGACCGCCGATGCACCGACCACACCACCGGCCGCGATCAGGCTCAGCAGGCCGGCCGCCGGGAGCAGGTGGCGGCGAACCAGCCCGACGGCCTGGTCGGACAGTAGCCGGCCCAGTCCGTTCCTGCGCAACAACTCTCGAGCATCGTCGAGCCAATCGCCGCCGGTTCCCGAGTGAGCGACGGGCCGCAGGGTGCGGGCTGCTCGGCTGCCCAGCAGCAGGCCGACCGCCGCCAGTGCGGAGATCGCGGCCAGCGCGCCGATCAGCCAGCGGGTGGTGCCGTCCCACAGCGCACGGTCGGCCAGCACTGCCACTCCTATCCAGTCGACAACGGCGGTGCCGGCGATCAGTACGGTGCAGACGACGCTGCCGCGCACCAGTTGCTCGACGCGGAACCTCGGTACCGGATCGTGGTGTCGGTTCAGGGTGCACCTGAGCAGGATCGACACGGCCAGCGCCGGGACGGCGAACTCGCTGAACGAGACGACGGTGTTGTACGGGTCGTTCTGCCACGGACTGCCGGCTCTGACTTCCTTGAGCTGGGTGGTGACGGCGGCGAATGCGACGAACGCGGCTGCCGCCAGTACCGAGGAGGCGATGGCGGCTGCGGCGAGAGATCGGGTTCGATCGCCAACTGGTAGTTGCGGGGTGTAGGTCATGGAGCAATAGTACGCGCTACGTAGTACGCGAGCAGTAATACCTGGAACGTAGTAGTGTCAACCCTGCCGGAGTGGAAGGGGTTGGCATGCAAGGGAACGACGCCCAGACCCTGGTGATGTGTGCGCTCGCCGATGGGCCGCGGCACGGCTATGCCATCAATACCGCGATCGAAGAACTAACGGGTGAACGACTCGGCCCGGGAAGCCTGTACGGGGCACTGACCAGGCTCGAGGCGAAGAACTGGATCGAGCCGCTGGACGAACAGGGCCGGCAGCGGCCGATGCGATTGACCGACAGCGGGCGGAAAGTCCTTGAACAGCAGCTACTCTCGATGGCGAAGGTTTCCTCCGCCGGGCTGCGGCAGCTGGGCGTGAATCCGGCGTGAATGTCGGCGCCGGCATCGTCCGGCTCTACCCAGCGCCGTTCCGGGAGCGCTGGGGTGCCGCGCTGGAGCAGGAGGCGAAGGGTGCGGGCTGGCGGTCCTGGCCGAATCTGATCGTCGGCATCGCCGACATGTGGCTGCACCCGACGGTGTGGCCGGCCGAGTCGTCGTTGCAACGCCGGCGGCGGGCGGCCGCAACGGCCTTCGCGTTCGCACTCGGCGGTGGGCTGCTGGGATACCTGGTGGTCGAGCAGGGGCCCCGGCCAACGCCGGCCGTGCTCACCTTGATGAACGTCTGCGACAGCCTGACGCTGCTGGGATTGCTGTTCGTTGCGCCGATTCCGCGGCGGACGATGACCGCAATCCGAACGGTGATCGACCGCGGCAGCCGGCGGCTGGCGTTGCCGACGCTGCTGGGCGCGGTCGCCTTGATCGCCGCGCACGGCATCACCGTGTCGACGAGTCCGGCGGTGTTGCGGGTCGCCGTCATTCTGTGCTGGTGGAGCGCGCTGTCGCTCGGCGCGGTTCGGGTCTGCAGAGTTGTCGCCGACCTGGGGGCCGACGTCGTCGTCGCGCCATCGATCGGGCGGCTGCGAGTGGGCATCGGAATGTTGGTCGCTGCCATGACGTGTGCCGCCCTCGTCATGCTCTGGTCACTGCTGACCAGCGGGCACCTCGACCCGTTGCCCACCGGGCTGGGACTGACCTTGCTGCTGCTCGCGGCGGCGTCCACAGCGACCCTCCGCGACCTGCGTGCGGTTGCCGACGGTGGGAGCAGCGCTTCGTCAGCTCGTTGACACGACGAACGCTGCGGCCCGAGCTCCGAACATCTGCGACGCCGCGGCACCGGCGACTGCGCCGCCGGCCTCGTCGAAGGCCGAC
This sequence comes from Actinomycetota bacterium, assembly GCA_030853385.1. GTDB lineage: Bacteria > Actinomycetota > Actinomycetes > Mycobacteriales > Nakamurellaceae > Nakamurella. The sequence continues at coordinate 32,551 of JALYVF010000033.1, forward strand.
CTTGCGTCGGATGGGTCGGCTTCTCGCGTTGTCATGGACAGATCATCTCAGTGCAGTCGGACGTTCGGCCCGATGCCGTCGGGAGAACAGCGCGTTCCAGCTGCCGGAACGGCGGATCAGCAGATGCGTCGGTACCTGCAGCAGTACTGCCGTAGCCACGTTGAGTGCGGTATCCAGCGCCGGCACCGAGGCAATCGGAAATGTGTAGGCCATCACCACCTGGAGCGCCGCATCGATCACCGACGCCGTACCCCAGAGGATGGTGACGTTGCGCCAGGCCAATCGGAACCGGGCGTCGGCAGCCCACAGCTGTTCCATCAGAGCTGCTTTCGGGCGCAGCAACGCACGGGTGAAGACATACGACAGTGGGCGCTCGCTCCGCAACGAGGCCAAGGTCCAGAAACCGAACGGCGCGCTGATCCACGCCGAGCGTACCAGTAGCTGTCGGGCGTTGCCGGAAATCAACGCCACCACCAGACCGAGCACCATCGCCACCAGGGTTATCAGTGAGAGCAGATCGACCTTGCGCGTCCGCAGCACGGCGATCAATGTCGACAACACGCTCACCACCGCCCCGGCGGACAGCGCGGCAATGTCGCCGACCCCGAGCCAGTGCAGCAGGTAGTACAGGGCGAAGGGCACCGCGAAATCGAGCGTTAGCCACAGGCGTCGCCGTTTTCGGGTGGGAGCAGGGTTCGTCATGGCTGCAGTGTCGAAGCTCGGCAGACCCGCCGACATCCGTCGGTCGGCCTTGTCCTGCCCACTCGAGTAGGGCGGCCCTGCGACTTTGGTCGGTATCGGCCGGACCGTGCTGGCCCTATTGTCTGCCAGGTGTTCGCCGCCCTCAGCACCGAACTGTCGGACCATCGTCGGCCGCCGCCCACCATCGTGGCCAGCGTGGTGCTGGTGGCCGGTGTGCTGATCGGGCTCACCGAATGGGGACTGGCGACCAGCAACAACCCGCACCAGATGCTGCTGCTGGACGCCGCCGTCGGCATTGTCGGATGTGCGCTGGTCCCCGAGCTGCTGCGGCGTCCCGTCACCGCGGCGGTGGTGCTCGCCGTGCTGGCCGCCCTGTCGCCGGCGGCCACCCCGCCGGCGACCATCGGGACCATGCTGGTGGCGCAGCGCCGGCCGCTGCGAACGGCGATGGCGGTGGCATCGGTCGGCGTCCTCGCCCATGCGGTGCAGGGCCTGTGGCGCCCGATGAACGGAGTGTCCTACGCCTGGTGGCTTGCCCTGGATATGGCAGCGCATGCCGCTCTGGTCGCCGTCGGCGCGCTGATTCGGGCACATGCCGAGTTGCTCTCCTCGCTGCGGGAGCGGGCCTGGAGAGCGGAGACTGAACAAGGCCGCCGGGTCGCGGAAGCGCGGGCATTGGAGCGCAGCAAGATCGCCAGGGAGATGCACGACGTGCTGGCGCACCGGCTGTCGCTGCTGGCAACCTACGCGGGCGCCCTGGAGTTTCGGCCCGATGCCCCACCCGAGCAATTGGCGCAGGCGGCCGGAGTGGTCCGGTCGGGCGTACACATTGCGCTGCAAGAATTACGGGACGTGATCGGTGTGCTACGCGACGGCGATCTCGAAGAGGGTGATCTCGTGGACGGTGATCTGGACCGGCCGCAGCCGACGCTCGCCGATATCGCCGGCCTGGTGGCGGAGTCAACCGCCGCCGGCATGACAGTGCGGTTCGACAACGAGCTGCCGAGCGACGCGCCGGCGCCGAGCGCGCTCGGCAGGACGGCATACCGGATCGTCCAGGAGGCCCTGACCAATGCTCGCAAACATGCCGCAGGACAGCAGGTATCGCTCCGGGTTGGCGGCCACCCCGGCAGCCGACTGAACATTGACACTCGCAATCCGCTGCCCGGCGATCGGTACCGCCCGACAGCGGTCGGCAGCGGCATGGGTCTGGTGGGGCTCACCGAGCGGGTGCAGTTGGCCGGTGGCGTCTTGGACCACCAGCTCCACGAAGGAGAGTTCGAGCTGCACGCCTGGTTACCATGGCCATCGTGACCGAACCGGTGCGGGTGCTCGTCGTCGACGACGATGCGCTGGTCCGATCCGCGTTGACGCTGATGCTCGACGACGCGCAGCTACCCGATGGGGCGCAACGGATTTCGGTCGTCGGCGAGGCCGCCGACGGCGCCGAGGTGGAGGGGGCACTGGATGCTCATCATCCCCACGTGGTGCTGATGGACATCAGGATGCCAAGGGTGGACGGCATTGCCGCCATCCAACGGTTACGCCGACGCGCCGATCCGCCGGGCGTGATCGTGCTGACCACCTACGACACCGACGAGAACGTGCTCCGTGCGCTGCGAGCCGGAGCCAGCGGCTTCCTGCTCAAGGACACCCCGCCGGCCCAGATCGTCCAGGCCATCCAGCGGGTAGCCAGCGGAGATCCGATCCTGTCGCCGACGGTGATGCGGCGATTGATGGACAAGGTCGCCACCGAGGGCGGCGCTCACGAGCGGGCACATGCCTTGCTGGCCAAGCTCACCGCGCGGGAGCACGACGTGCTATTGGGCATTGCCGCCGGGCATCCCAACGCGACCATCGCTACCGAGCTGTTGATGAGTGTGGCGACCGTCAAGGCGCACATCTCCCGGATCATGACCAAGCTCGACCTCAACAACAGGACCCAGATCGCACTGCTCGCACATGATGCAGGGCTGGGCTGACAGCGGTTCGACTCGAAGCCGATCACAGCGGCGGCAGTAGGTAGCGCGAGTAGATACGACGTGTATAGTTAACGAGCATGTCAGTCTCCCGTACGCTGCTGGGGTTGTTGGAGGCGCGCCCATCGCACGGCTACGACCTCAAGCGCGCCCATGACGAGCTCTTTCGCACCGAGCGCCCGCTGGCCTACGGCCAGGTGTATTCCACTCTTGCGCGACTGTTGAAGAACGGGCTGGTGTCGGTCGATGGCACCGAGGCCGGAGAGGGGCCGGACCGCAAGCGCTACGCGATCACCGACGCCGGCGTCACCGACATCGACCAGTGGCTCAGTAGCCCGGAGAACCCGCAGGAGTACCTGCAGAACACCCTGTACACGAAGGTGGTGCTGGCCCTGATGTCCCACCGAGATGCCGCCGAGATCCTGGACACGCAACGCGCCACCCACCTAACGGCAATGCGAGAGTTCAACCGCCGCAAGCAATCCGGCGACCTGGCCGATCAGTTAATCTGCGATCACGCTCTGTTCCATCTGGAGGCCGACCTCAAGTGGCTGGAGACCACAGCGGCCCGATTGGCCGACCTGACTGCGGAGGTGGCGACCTGATGTTGGAAGCCACCGGGGTGACCAAGTCCTTCGGCGCCACGAAGGCGCTGCTGGATGTTGGACTGAGCGTTGATGCCGGCGAGATCGTCGCGGTGATGGGACCATCAGGATCCGGAAAGTCCACCATGCTGCACTGCGCGTCTGGGATTCTGAAACCGATGCTGGCGCCGTTCGTTTCCGCGGGACCGACCTGTTCGCCCTGTCGGACTCCGAGCGATCCGCCCTGCGGCGCAAGCAGTTCGGCTTCGTCTTCCAGTTCGGCCAGCTGCTACCGGAACTGAGCTGCCTGGAGAACGTGGCACTGCCACTGCGGTTGGACGGAGTCGACCGGAAGACGGCCGAGGGTGCAGCCAGGATGTGGCTGGGACGTTTGGCGGTACTCGACGTTGCCGCCGGGCGTCCTGGCGAAATCTCCGGCGGCCAAGCGCAACGAGTGGCCATCGCCAGGGCACTGATCGGAGACCCGGCGGTGATCTTCGCCGATGAACCGACCGGTGCGCTGGACTCAATGCAGGGCGAGAAAGTGCTGCGTCTGCTGTCGGAAACCGTGCGCGGCAGCGGATCTGCGCTGGTATTGGTGACCCACGAGCCACAGGTGGCTGCCTACTCCGATCGTGAGGTCATCGTCCGCGACGGGCGAACCGTCACGTCACAGGCAGCGGTATGACCGTCACTCACGAACGTCCGACCGAAGCGAGTCCCGTGGCATCGAGGGGTTTCCACGGGCTGGTGTCGGACCTACGCTTGGGGGCGCGGCTGGCCGTCGGGGGTGGCCGCGCCTCCTGGATCAGGTGGGGGCTGATGGCTTTCGCCATTGGCATCAGCGTGACCCTGCTGCTGATCGGGGCCAGCATCGGGCGCGCCGGTGACGCTCGGGCGGCGCGGTTCGACGGGACGGTTCCCACCACGGTGGCAGATGTTGTTCAGCGTGCCGGTGGTGAAAGCGACCAGGTACTTGCCCAGACCAGGGCGTCGGCCACCTTCGAGGTACATGTGTCGGTGCTGAACTCGGCCGGACACCAGGTACAGGGCGCCGATATCGCACCGCTGGTGTCGAAACCGCCACTGCCACCAGGAGTTTCCACATTCCCAGGACCCGGCGGGCTGGTGGTCTCGCCGGCTCTCGCCGACTTGCTGCGATCCGGCGCCGGTGCCGGTTTGCGGCCGCGCCTCA
>JALYVF010000038.1 GCA_030853385.1 Actinomycetota bacterium
CTGCGGCTTCGTCCGAGTTGTCCACCGGCTTCGGGCTGTCCACATTCTTTGTCGGCAGATGGCCGCGATCGAGTGCGAACGCGATGCTCGATCGATGAAGCTTGCGGCGTCCGCCATCGTCCGCACTGTCCGCACCGGGCTGGACTTGATGCTGCCGCGTCCGTGTCCAGGATGCGGTGGGCCGGAACCCTGGTGTGCGGGCTGCGCCGGCACGCTGCAGGGCCGCCCGAGGCTCCTGGCGCTACCGGAGTCCACTCTCGACGCCGCCGCCGGATTCCGGCTTCCACCGGCTCGGGCTCTCACTCGCTACGCGGGCCCGGCGCGTGCGGCCATCCTGGCGGGCAAGGAACACGGTCGGACCGACCTGCCGCCGCTCCTTGGCCTGGCGGTGGGCCTGGCGCTGTCGCGTTTGCAACGCAGCGCTCTGGTCTCGGCCGAGATCTGGATAGTGCCTGCTCCCAGCCGACGCGGTGCGGCTCGTCGACGTGGCGGCGATCCGGTCATCGGGATGGCGAATGCTGCTGCGCGGGCGCTGGCCGAGCGTGGGATTGCGGCGGGTGTGGCGCCCTGCCTGTACACGGCGGGCCGGGCGCGCGATTCGGTAGGCCTGGACGCAGCCGGTCGGTTGGCCAACCTCGACGGTCGGGTTCGGTTCCAGAAATCCGGAGCGCCGCCGTCCGGAGCGTCGGTCGTGCTGCTGGACGACGTCCTGACCAGCGGGGCGACCATGGTTGCCAGCTGCCGGGTGCTGGCCACCGCTGGGCTGGCGGTGGAGATGGAACTGGCCATCGCCACTGCGGCGCCCTGGTGCTCCGAACGAGGGAGATGATGCCCCTACCGGACCGGGATGGCTGTTAGATCAACAGTGCGCGACGGACAGCCGACACCCGGATGGCCCGTTGGTGTTGCGTGCCTTGCGCTCCGGCACCAGAACGGTAGGTTCGTCTTAACCCGGGCGAGTCCGGTGCCGTCAACGCTCCGAATGCGCTCGGGCACCACCATTCGCTGGGTGCGCCCGGGAACGCCGGGCCGCCGCAACCCGCCGGGAGAACACGTGGATATCGTCGTCAAGGGCCGCAACGTCGAGGTGCCGGAGCACTTCCGGACGCACGTGGCCGACAAATTGGCTCGTAGCGAGCGATACGACTCGAAGATCATCCGGGTCGACGTGGAGTTGTCGCACGAGACGAACCGACGGCTGTCGAAGACCTGCCAGCGCGTTCAGATCACCCTCGCCAGCAGGGGGCCGGCCGTACGGGCCGAAGCCAGTGCTGACAGCTTCTACGGCGCGCTCGACTCCGCGGTCGCCAAACTCGAGGCCCGACTGCGACGCTCCGCCGACATCCGGCACCACAAGCAGCACGCCAGGACTCCGATCTCGGCCGTCGCGGGCCCGGGTGGGGGACTGCCGGAAGCTCCCGAACAGGTCGACGAAGCCGCCGGCGGTCCGCGGGACACCTCGACCGCCGATCGGTGGCAGGACGATGGCCTGGGCGACGCCGCCGGTGACGGGCCCGGTCAGGTGGTCCGGATCAAGGATCACCCCGCGGATCCGATCACGGTGGATCAGGCACTGTTCCAGATGGAGCTGGTCGGGCACGATTTCTACCTCTTCAAGGACGCCGAGAGCGGGCTCTGCTCGGTGGTCTACCGGCGCAAGGGCTTCGACTACGGACTGCTGCGCCTGGTCTGACGCCCGGAGCCGTCTGCGCCTGATCGATCGTCCGGCAGCTCCGGCGGGAAAGGCGGTCGGCCGCCTTTCGGGCCGCGGTCCCTTCCGGCCACGTCCGGGTCGGGTTGCGCTTACCATTGGCGATGCCGGGGGCACCAAGAGTTCCTGGCCCTGGCTGGCCGCGCCCATTCGGCTCCCAGCTGCGGATGATGCGAAAATCGACCGAGGGTGACCACGTGGTTCTGTCCCGACTGCTCCGTGCCGGCGAGGCCAAGACGATCAAACGTCTGCGCACGATCGCCGACCACATCAACGCCATCGAGTCCGATTTCACGGATCTGACCGACGCTGAACTCCGAGAACTCACCGATACGTTCAAGGCTCGACTGGCCGCCGGGGAGACCACGGACGACATCCTGCCGGAGGCGTTTGCAGTGGTCCGCGAGGCCGCGAAGCGGACGCTGGGACAGCGGCACTTCGACGTCCAGCTGATGGGTGGAGCCGCGTTGCATCTCGGCAACATCGCCGAGATGAAGACCGGCGAGGGCAAGACCCTGGTGTCGACCCTGCCCGTGTATCTCAATGCACTCGAAGGCCGTGGGGTGCACCTGGTCACCACGAACGACTACCTGGCCCAACGCGATTCCGAGTGGATGGGCCGGGTGCACCGCTTCCTCGGGCTCGAGGTCGGCGTGATCCTGTCCCAGCAGACGCCCGAGGTCCGCAAGGCGCAGTACGCCGCCGACATCACCTACGGCACCAACAACGAGTTCGGCTTCGACTACCTGCGCGACAACATGGCCTGGTCCAAGGATGATCTGGTGCAGCGTGGGCACTTCTTCGCCGTGGTGGACGAGGTCGACTCGATCCTGATCGACGAGGCCAGAACGCCGCTGATCATCTCGGGGCCGGCCGACCAGTCGTCGAAGTGGTACTCCGAGTTCGCCCGGCTGGTGCCGCGGCTTCGTCTGGAGGCCGACTACGAGGTCGACGAGTCCAAGCGCACCGTCGGCGTCACCGAGGACGGGGTGGCCAAGGTCGAACAGGCACTGGGCATCGACAACCTGTACGAGTCGGTGAACACACCTTTGGTCGGCTTTCTGAACAACGCGCTGAAGGCGAAAGAGCTGTACAAGAAGGATCGCGACTACATCGTGGTGTCCGGCGAGGTGCTGATCGTCGACGAGTTCACCGGCCGCGTACTGCACGGCCGGCGGTACAACGAAGGAATGCACCAGGCGATCGAGGCCAAGGAAGGCGTCGAGATCAAGGCCGAGAACCAGACCCTGGCCACCATCACCCTGCAGAACTACTTCCGACTGTACGAGCGGCTGGCCGGCATGACGGGTACCGCGCAGACCGAAGCGGCGGAGCTCAGTTCGACCTACAAGCTCGGGGTCGTTCCTATTCCGTCCAACAAGCCGGTCCAGCGTCTGGACGAGGGCGACCTCATCTACAAGGGCGAGGACGCCAAGTTCGACGCCGTCGTCTCTGACATTGCCGAACGGCACGAGAAGGGGCAGCCGGTCCTGGTCGGCACCGCGTCGGTGGAGAAGTCCGAGCTGCTGTCCAAGCTGCTGCTGCGGGCAGGTGTGCCGCACGAAGTGCTGAACGCCAAGAACCATGCCAGGGAAGCGGCCATCATCGCTCAGGCCGGCCGGGCGGCCGCCGTCACGGTGGCCACCAACATGGCCGGTCGCGGCACCGACATCGTGCTCGGCGGCAACGTGGACTTCACTGCAGACCTCGATCTGCGGGAGCGCGGCCTGAGTCCGGCGGAGACTCCGGAGGAGTACGAGGCAGCGTGGCCCGACGCGCTGGAGGCCGCTACGAAGAAGAGCAGGGCCGAAGCGGAGAAGGTCCGGGCCGCTGGTGGGCTGTATGTGCTGGGTACCGAGCGGCACGAATCGCGGCGCATCGACAACCAGTTGCGCGGCCGTTCCGGTCGGCAGGGCGACCCGGGCGAGTCCCGGTTCTACCTCTCGCTGGGTGACGATCTGATGCGCCGGGTCGGCGGTGGCACGGTGGAGAT
>JALYVF010000275.1 GCA_030853385.1 Actinomycetota bacterium
CCCGCGGCGACGAGATCGGCACCCACTACAACGGCCACTTCTGCGCCGGCGCCGAGCCGAGCGGCGGGGTGTGGACGACGGCGGCCTGGAACGACGAGATCGACCAGTTCTTCGGGTTCGTGGCGAATTACAACCGCAACAATCCAGGGGCAAAATTGCCGAAGCTGACTGTCCCGGCCTCGTCCATCAAGGGCGGGCGGACGCCGTGTCTTGAGGGTCAGTGGGATCAGCTGGTGCCGGCGTGGAAGGCGCACGGCTTCACCTACGACTCGTCGATGAACAATCCGGTGTCCGGCGTCAACTGGCCGAAGCACTCCGGCGGCATCTGGGAGTTCTACATGCCCTACGTCTACTCACCCGGCTTCGGCGGCATGGTGGTGAACATGGACTACAACATGTGGGTCAAGTTCAACGGCGGCAAGAACGAGCCGGCGACGGCACCTGTGTTGCGGGACAAGGTGTATCAGACCTACACCTCGCTGTACGACGCCACCTACCACGGCAACAGGGCGCCGCTGGTGATCGCCAACCACTTCAACACCTGGAACGGCGACTCCTTCAATCCCGCGACGCTGAAGTTCATGAAGAACTACTGCGGCAAGCCGGAGACCTATTGCACCACCTACTCCGACGTGATCGCCTGGATGAAGCTGCAGGATCCACAGGTGCTGGCCGCGCTGCAGAAGCAACCACCTGTTGCCGACAAGGCGCCGTAGGCCCGTCGAAGCCCAGCGAGCATCGTGCTCGGCCGCCGGCCATTCGCCGGCGGCTTGGGTGCAGCCGAGCTCTCCGAGGGGATCGAACTCGACGAGTGGGGCTATCCCATGCCCGTTCCACATCGATGCCACTTCGTCGGCACAGCATCCGCACAGCGCCGCGGACGAATGTTGATCACAACAAACCTGGTGGCCGTCCCCATCGGCGGTCACCGTCCCACCGGCCTCCGGCGTCCTGGATGCCGCCGGCCGGGACGAGGGTGGCCCGCCGGACGCGTCATCGGCTGTGGATGACGCGGCCGACGGGCCACGATTCGTTGCTGCGACTCACCGCACCCTCTGCTGAGCGTTGCGGGTTGCGCCAATGGGAACTAGGCCTGCTTCCAGGCGTCAGCGCTGTGGGCCGGCGCGCCGACCCGGTCCGCGTTGGCGTAGATCGCATCGTGAACCCATTGCGCCAGACCGGGTTGGATGTCGTCGTAGGTCTTGGCGAACCGCTCGTCGGCCACGAACAGGTCGGCCAGACCGCGCTGCTGGGCGTGGGAGCAGTCGTAGAACACCTCGACAGATTTGCGGTGCTCCTCGGCCAGCGCCATTGCTTCCTCGCCGTCCGGTGAGACGCCGCGCCGCTTGGCATCGCCGAACTTCTCCATCAGCGCGTCGCCGTCCGCCTTGACCTTCTTCCACTGATCCTTGCTGAGCTTGTTGCTGCGGGCGGCCGACTGCTTCCAGGCCTCCGTGTCGCCCCAGCGTTCCTCCGCCTCGACTTCCCAGTCGGGGTTGTAGGCCTCGCCGAAGATCTCCAACTTCTCTTCAGGTGTCAGTTCCGTACCCATGGTGTGTGCCTCCAATTCTTTGTCGATGGCCGCCACCATCCCGGACAGTCGATCGAGCCGTTCCTGCAGCAACCGTCGTTGCCGCCGGAGATGGCTCGCCGAATCCGCTTGCGGGTTGTCCAGAATGCTGGCGATATCGGGCAGCGCGAATCCGAGTTCGCGATAGAACAGGATGTGGTGCAACCGATCGAGGTCGGCCGTCGAGTAGTGCCGGTAGCCGGATCGGCTGCGCTGCTCAGGTTCGAGCAGGCCGATCTGCTCGTAGTGATGCAGCGTCCGCACCGTCACCCCCGCCATGTCGGCGACCTTGCCGACGGTGTACTCGGTGGTCGTCACCTGTCCTGTCCTTTCGTTGTTCGGGACCTGCCCCGACGCCGGCCAACGGCGCCGGACAACAGCCTGGACCCTCACGTCACGTCAGGGTCAAGTCTCATTCTGGACCATATTTCGGGGGATGCTCGGCGGCCGCCGAACGTAGGGTTGGTGGGTGCTGTTCGAAGGCAAGGTCGCCGATGGTCCGCTGCCGACGTTGGCCGGACCGGGGATCACGCTGATCCCGTCGGCGCTGCCACATCGAGAACGGTTGTTGGAGATTCTGGCGACGCCCGAGGTGCGTCGGTGGTGGGACGAGCCCGACCAGCCGGAGGGTTGGCCGGCCGACGATCCGACGGAGCCGGACACCGTTCGCTACACGATCGCGCTGGATCCGGGCCCGGATGGCGAGCCGGACGTGGTCGGCCTGATCCAGTACGCCGAAATGAATGTTGCCGAATATCGCCATGCCGGCATCGACATCTTCACCGACCCGGCCGTGCACGGCCGCGGTATCGGGAAGGCCTCGGTGCGCACGCTGGCCGACTTCCTGTTCGCCGAACGCGGCCATCACCGGCTGGTGATCGATCCGGCCGCCGCCAACGCCGCGGCCATCGGCTGCTACACCTCGGTCGGCTTCAAACCAGTGGGTTTGATGCGCCAGTACGAGCGCAACGTCGACGGAAATGGTTGGCACGATGGGCTTTTGATGGACCTACTGCGCGACGACGTCGCCTGAGGTGCGTGTCCGGTTGCTCAGCGGCTGCTGATCGTCTGGGCCAGCAGCCGGCGTCCGGTGCGGGCCGCAATATCTGGTTGTGCCTCGCAGCGTGACCTGCCACGGTCGACGCATGACGATGTTTGTGATGGCGCGGCGTGTCCGCGGCCCAGAGTTGGGGCTGGAATCGGCTTGATGCCGACTGGTCCCGGACAATTGTTGATACCGCCGGCATTCGACCGGGGGAGCGGATCGTCGAGGTCGGCGCTGGTACCGGATCGTTGACCGCCGCGTTGGTTGCGGCCGGCGCCCAGGTCCTCGCCGTCGAGCTGCACCCGGCCAGGGTCGCCCAGCTGCGGTCCAGATTCGCCGGTGCCGCTGTGACGGTGGTCGAAGCGGATGCCAGGGAGTTTCACTGGCCACGGCAACCGTTCCGGGTGCTGGCGAATCCGCCGTTCGGGATCTCCGGGCCGCTGCTACACGCATTGCTCGACCCGCGAAACTCGTTGCGCAGGGCCGATCTGGTGTTGCAGCGAGCGGTGGTCAACCGCTACGTGAACGAGACCCGTGGCGCCCACCGCCAGTTCGCGATGACGCGCGGGCTGCTGCTACCACGGTCCGCCTTCACTCCGCGACCGCCGGTGGACACCGCGGTGCTGACGGTGAAGCGGATAGGACGAGTGAAGCCGAAAAATGAGTCTCGGCAGCGGGTTCGCCGGCGCCGACCATGAACACCCGAACCGGCAACACGGTGTCATTCCGCCCGCCCGGCCCGGCAGGTCCCCGGGTTCTTAGCGGTAAGAGAATCCGCCGTCGATGGACAGTAGCTGAGCGTTGACCCATCGTCCCTGCGGCGACAGCAGAAATGAGACCACGTCGGCGATATCGGCAGGTTCGCCGAGCCGCCCCGTCGGCTGCCGCTGCAAACAGGCTCGACGTACATCGTCGTCCATCCAGCCGGTGTCGACCGGCCCAGGGTTGATGACGTTCGCGGTGATCCCTTGTGGGCCAAGCTCTTTGGCCGCAGCCAGCACGAGCCGGTCGAGGGCACCCTTGCTGGCACCGTAGGGCAGATTGCCCGCCGTGTGGTCGCTGGTCAGCGCCAGAATGCGGCCGGGCCCACCCGGTTCGGCGAATGCCTTGATCAGTAGCCAGGTTGCCCTGGCGTTGACGGCGAAATGCCGGTCGAACGATTCGACCGTGGTGTCCAGGATTCCGGAATCGACGGACTCGCAGTGCGACAGCACCATGGCGTCCAGGCTGCCGAGCTCTGCCCTGGCCCGATGAACCAGCTCGGCCGGCGCAGCCGGATCCGCCAGATCGGCACTGATACTGACGACCCGGCCGCCGTGGCTCGTCAGCCGCTCGACCAATGCACCGTTGCCGGCTTGGCTGCCGGGAAGGCCAAGGCGCTCGTCATAGGGCTGCCAGTGGTTCAGCGCCAGATCCCAACCATCGGCGGCGAGCCTGCTGGCGATCGCTGCACCAATGCCGGCTTCCCGGCCGACGCCGGTCAGCAGTGCTGTCGGTCCGGCATGGGGGCATGTCATGATCAGATCTCCTCTGGGTGTTCTGCAAGAGCGACTACTGGTTCCCGAGGTCGAGCCGTACCATCGGCAGGTTCTGCACGTCACCGGTCGCCTTCTCAATGGCGCTCTTGAGGAACTTCCAGCTCGCCGGGTGAGCCGTGGCGTACTGACGCAGCATGGCGGCGGACTCGTCGGCGTCGAGCACCGTCGCCCGTGCCGGCACCTGCCGCCGGAATCCCGACGACACCCGCACCGCCGGCTGCGCTCGGATGTTGCGGTACCACTGCGCCCGATCGCCGAAGCCGGAGACGATCACGAAGACCTCCCGCTCCGGGTGGGCAACCACTTCCAGCACCACCGTGCGCGTCTTGCCAGACGAACGCCCGATGTGCTCGAGCAGCAGCATCCGCGAGCCCATCAGGAAACCGAGTCTGGCCCGGAACAGCCAGATCGGCGCCCGGACGAACCACCTGGTCTGCAGTGCCTTGGCCCCGAGATCACTCAGCTTCACAGTCAGCACGCTAACAACAGGACTTGCGGACGGCAGGTCGAGCCTTCCGTGAGGAGTCGACCCCTCTCCCGCGAGAATCAGTCCCCGCCGCGAGGATCAATCGCCCGCCGTGAACTCACTGAGCGCTGCGCCGGGCGAGCGCTCGCGGCGACAGAAAGGGTTCGGCGGCCGGGTTCGTCACAGCGCCACCACCACTGTCGTCGTCGACAGGTCCATCCGACCGCCCGGCATCGATGGGCAACCGAACGGTGAAGACGGTGTGGCCAGGGCGCGACTTCACGGCGACGGTACCGCCGTGGGCGCCCGTCACCGCCGAGACGATGGCAAGGCCGAGACCGGTGGAACCGGCCGCTCGTGACCGGGACGAATCGCCGCGGACGAATCGCCCGAAGATCTCCGACTGCATTGCCTCCGGGATACCCTCGCCATCGTCGGTGACGGTGAGCACCGCCATCTTGCGTTCGGTCCGAAGTCCCGTCACCACAACGGAATCGGAGGGCGTGTGGGTGCGGGCATTGGCCAGCAGGTTCGCCAATACCTGATGCAGGCGGTGCCCGTCGCCGACCACGGTAACCGGCTCGGACGGTAGGTCCAGTTGCCATCGGTGATCGGCACCGGCCGCGCGCGCATCAGAGACCGCGTCGATGGCCAGCCTGGTGAGGTCGACGGGGTCGTTGCCCAGCGGCCGCCCGGAATCCAGTCTGGCCAACAACAACAGGTCGTCGACGAGCGTCGTCATCCGCTCGGACTGCGACCGCACCCTGCCCAGTGCATGCCGAACCGCCGGGGCGTCATCGGGGTTGCGCCCGGCCAGTTCGGCATAACCGCGGATCGCTGCCAGCGGCGTGCGCAGCTCGTGCGAAGCGTCGGCGACGAACCGTCGGACGCGGGTCTCCGAGTCCTGCCTGGCGTTCAGCGCTCCCGAAACGTGACCGAGCATCTGGTTGAGCGCGGCACCCACCTGGCCGACCTCGGTCCGTGGATCGGTGTCACGGTCGGGTACCCGGATACCGAGGTCGACCACGCCCTTGTCGAGTTGCAGGGTCGTCACCTTCCTGGCGGTGGCCGCGACCTGTTCCAGCGGTCGCAGCGATCGCCGGATGATCAGCCAGACAGCGACACCGCCGAGAACCACTGCCGCTGCCGCGACGATGGCCATGATGATCGCCAGGTTGCTCCGGGCACCCTTGACATCCGCCAGCGACAGCCCGGTGACGACGACCTGGCCGTCCTGGGTCTGGGCAGCAACAACCCGAAAGTCACCATAGTTGCCCAGCGTCACCGTCACCGGATTCAGGCCTGGGGCGACAGTGGTGAGGACGGCGGACTGGGCGGTGATGTCGTCACACGGCCCGAAGCCGACAAGCAGCGTTGCCTTGGTGACGACGCCGGCCTTGATGGTTGCGAAGACGCTGTTGTCCGGCTGCGGCGCAGTACTCTGCGCGGTGCTGGATGCGCTGGGCTTGCACATCCGATCGGCAAGGGCGCCGCGACCCACGCCGCCGGTCTGCGTCGGCGGTGCCGGGTCGGTGGTTGAACCGGGGGTTACGTCGGCACCATTCGACTGCCGGTCGGGTCCGAACCGCTGCTGGGTCTGCATCACCCGGCCGTCCAGTTGCTTCACCAGATAGTCGGAAAGCAACACCTGCGTCACCACACCGATCACCACCGTCACCGTGACGATGGCGACAACGAAACTGGCGATCAGCTTGGTACGTAAGGTGATCGGCCGCCGACGGACCACCCTTTCAGCCTGCTGGCTTGAGGACATAGCCGAATCCGCGCATGGTGTGGATCATCGGCTCCCGGCCGGCGTCGATCTTCTTGCGAAGGTAGGAGATGTACAGCTCGACGATGTTTGCCTGGCCGCCGAAGTCGTAGTTCCAGACCCGGTCAAGGATCTGCGCCTTGCTCAGTACCCGCTTGGGATTGCGCATCAGGTAACGCAGTAGCTCGAACTCGGTGGCCGTCAACCCGATCAGGTCACCACCCCTGTGCACCTCGCGGGAATCCTCGTCCAGGCTCAGATCGCCGACGGTGATTACCGCTGAGTCGACGGCGACAGCCACATTCGTGCGCCGCAACAGTCCGCGCAGCCGTAACACCAGCTCCTCGATCGAGAACGGCTTAGTCACGTAGTCGTCGCCGCCGGCGGTGAGGCCGGCGATCCGGTCCTCGACCGCATCCCGGGCAGTGAGGAACAGCACCGGAACGGCAGCGGTGCCCATTGCCTCCGCCCGTACCTTGCGGAGCACCTCGAAGCCCTCCATGTCGGGCAGCATCACATCGAGCACGATCAGGTCGGGCTTGAAGTCCCGCGCGGCCGCGACCGCGGTGGCCCCGTCGTGCACGGCCCGCACTTCCCAGCCCTCGTAGCGCAGCGCCATCCCGACCAGCTCGGCCAGGGTCTGTTCGTCGTCGACCACCAGCACTCGGATCGGCCGGCCGTCCGGACCCTGCAGGGTTTCGCGGGCGGCAGCTGGTCGCAGCGTGCTGGCCGGCAAAGATGTGGTCGCCATGGGGAACATCGTCTGTCCGGTGAGTGTGGCCGCCCTGGGTCCGACCTGTGCGCTTGCTGTGTGACGGGCGGCGGGCGAGACCGTGACGGCGATCGCCGGTAGTGGGTTGACTGCCGGTCCCTGCAGCGCTGCTGGTGCTGCCGGAAGCGCCGGACAAGGCAGGGGAGACGTGTGTCCACATCGGCGGACGACTCGGCATCCACTGGACGACGGTCAGCAACCTCATCGAACGAGCTGGCTTACCGCTGCGCGTGACCACACCACGGATGGATGACTTGCTGCGCGCTCAAGCTCGCGAGCTCTACGAGCAGGGTCTGTCGCCGGCGAGGGTCAGCGCGAAGATCGGCGTGCCGGCGATCACGATCAAGGGGGCGTTACTGGCAAACGGTGTACAGCTTCGTGCTCGGTCGGAACGTACTCCCCGCCCACCTATGTAAGTTGCTCTGAATGCCAACCATGAAAGGGAAGCAATTCTCTCAGCTTAACAACATGTTCCGGCCCAAGGACTACCTCAGCTTCAGGATTTTCCTGGGACATAGTTCGGAGGAATTCTCGACACCTACCGCAAGGAGGTACGGCGTGGACAAGGCCCTCACCATCTCGCCAGACCGCCACAATTTTCTGAATGTGTGGTGGCCCCGCAGTGACCATTGCGCTTACGGCGCTCTGTTCGGCGCAGATGCCAAGGTAGCCGCCAATACACGCGCCCGTGAATACTTCGCCGCTCTCTGAAATAAGAGCGCAACCGACATCTGCTACATAGAAGTCACCCAATCTTTGCGAATTAAGGGCTGACTCCGCCCGCTTCCAAAGGTCAGCATCTGAGATGTTTGGCATGAGCGACATTATACTACAGAAGCGCATATCTAAAAGCTTAGGGCGAATCCCATCGAACGTCTGAAGACACCAGACGCAACCTGCTCATGGCCGCTACCGCCGGTCGGTACGTCGTCCGGATCGCTAGGGGGACCACCAATCAATGCGAGCGCAGCGATTCGCTCGGCTTCTGCGCTGGTCAGCAGGGCATCGGGGACGTCGACGCATCGCAGCATCGGCAGAAGCATCGTACGCCAAACGTGCCCAGCCCGGTCTGGGTCGACCGGCTTCTGGTCTGCCCATTCTGCTAGATGCTCTTCAACCCCTTCGACCACATGCTCAGCGCAAAAAAGCCGCAAAATACCGCTGTTGGTGGCATTGGCGAGGATGGTACGCGGGTGGGAACCGGCCATCGGTGATGTTCGACCAGTGGACGACACAGATCAAATGGTGTTCGATGAGGTGCGCGACGTGCTAGCGCGCCACGGTGCGTTGCAACGGTTCGGTCTGACATTGTTGCACCAGCACTAGCTGACCGGTGTCTGATTCGAGTCGCCTTATCGCCAAACTCTGATAGTGACGCATGTAACTCCAGCGGGCAGGGAGCCCGTCAGTGCTCTCAAATATCACAAGTTCTCGGCACAGGCATTTTCAGAGAATAAGGCCAATCCCGATCACAAAGATCAGTCTTACTCTGAGTCATACCGGCTTGAAATTATGCCATCGGCATCGCCGTCCAGCTGGCCGAGCGGTTCAACGGACTACTGGATCACGACTCGCCACGAGGACCCGGTACCGCCGAGGACCCCTCGGAAACTCCAGCAAGTTGCTGAACGGGCGTACAGGGCCGCTCACATGCGAAAACGCGACACCAAAAAACCTGCGCCACGCGTCGCAGGTTTGAAAGACACTAGTTTGGTGCCCCCAGCAGGATTCGAACCTGCGACACCCGCTTTAGGAGAGCGGT
>JALYVF010000099.1 GCA_030853385.1 Actinomycetota bacterium
CCGGTGTAAGGTCCGACGCATGACTTCTTGCATTGCACTACCTCGCGGAAGATCGGACGTCGCCCTCACTTTCTGAGATGGCTGAGCCAAGATTTCTTCGGCCGTCAGCGCTCATTCCCGTCGGCGACGTGCTGTGGGTGTTCGACGAGTTCCAACCCATTGCCGCTGTGCTGGATCGCGCCACAGCGGCCGTTCAACGGCTGGTGTGCTGGCCGGAAGTGGGTTGGGCCCCGCAAAGGAATCTGTGCGGCGACGACACCGGAGTGTGGTTACAGCCCTCACCGCGGGGGTCGCTGGTGCGGCTGACCGAAGCGGGAGTCGCATTCAGAACCAGGGTTGACGACCTCCGGCCGCCAATGGCGGATCGCTTGCGTTGGCCAGACGTCTCCCAGATGATCGCCGCTGGACCGCCGGGTGCGTGGACCTGGTGCCGTTGGCACGTAAACGACACCTCCGACCTGCACGATGAGCCGGCCGCCGGGGGACCACTTGGCGATTCGACGATGCGCTCCGTCGCCGCCGATGGGACGACGCGATTGCTGACGGTGCAAGGCCGAATCGTCCATGCCGAATATGTCGAGGGTGCGCTCCAACTGCGCGTTGATGTCGACCCCTGGTACCGAGACAACGTTCTGATGGGTGGCCCCGTCGGCATGGGGCGTTGGGCGCTGCGTCATACTGAGGCGACACTGCGAGTTCCGTTCGACGCCATCGGCTCGGTGACAATTCCCGATCGGCTCACCGTGACCGAGTTCGTGGCCCCGAGTAGGGACGACCGCAAGACCTCCGAACCGGCGCGAGATGGTGGGCAGACGTGGAACCCGTGGTATCCCAGCGAGAATGAGGCGCGCTCGCGTCGCGAACAGCCGGCCGGAGGACTGACCTGGATATGGGGATGCCTATCGTCAAACCCCGGTGGCTGCGGGTATTGGGGACACCAGATTCTCGCGACCGGCCACGATCAGGCCGGGGAGGTCAAGCGTCGGGTAGAGCTAGGCGCCGGCCGGATCGCCGCCGGAATTGGTGATGGTCGGGACCTCTGGCTGGCCGTTCGTCGGCGCCGGCCGCCCCCGATGTCGTTGCCGGTCGAGCTGCTCCGAGTTGACGGCCGCACCGGCGAGGTCGAAATCGCACTCACCCCCACCACTGTCGACATCACCGGACAGGGTTGGCCGCTGCGGCAGCGTCCCGGAAATACTGTCAGCTTTGCCGAACATTGGCGCACCAAGTACTCCGCCGTTGAACAGTGGTGGCGCCGTCCAGACGGGTCTACCTGCGCGTTGTCGGACGGTATGAGCAACACCACGGTCGAGCTGATCGGCGACTGGCCGGATACCGTGCTGCGGCTGGCCTTTGACCACCAGGGCTGGCCAGGCATCCGGATGATCCATCAGATCGAGCTGTTCGACGAACTGGGCCGGCAGGCGGTCGAAAAGCTCAAGAACGCGGGCTGGCAGCTCGCCGAGAGCCTTGATGGCGGACTGGCGCCGCCGCCACGGGACGCCGTCGACGGTGAGCTCTGGCTGTAGTGATCAGCCAGCCGAACCGGACACCAGCGACCCGTCTTGATAGACCGCGCGGACCTGACCGGCCAGCGCAGACACGTCATGCGGGTCGCCCTCCAGCAGCACCAGATCGGCGCGCTGGCCGGGGGCGATCCGGCCGCGGTCGGCGTCGACGCCGAACAGCTCGGCGGCACTGGAAGTGGTGGCGTGCAACGCATCCAGTGGCGCCAGCCCGGCCTCGGTCATGAAGCGCAGCTCGTCCAGGTTGGTGCCGTGCGGGCCGACACCACAATCGGTGCCCATCGCGATCTTGACGCCCGCCGCGTGAGCCTTGCGGACGCTCTCGTCGTGGGCCCCAGCGACCATCTTGGCCTTCTCGACCGAGGCGGCAGGAATGGAGGCACCGGCCGCCGCCGCGGCGATCACGGCTCGCGGTGCGTGCAGCGTCGGCACCAGCCAGGTGCCGGCCCGCAGCATCATCTCGATGGCCTCGTCGTCCAGGTAGATGCCGTGTTCGATGGAGCGCACCCCGTTGCGGATGGCCGCCTTGATGCCGTCGGTGGCCTGGGCGTGCGACATCACGAAGATGCCGGCGGCGGTGGCTTCCTCGACCATCACCGCGATCTCGGCGTCCCGGAAGTGGGCGTGCCGCGGGTCGTCGCGGGGCGACAGCACACCGCCGGAGGTTGCTACCTTGATCACGTCCGCACCGTCGCGAATCAACTCGCGAACCTTCTTGCGCACCTCGTCCGGGCCGTCGACAAGGGTGGACGGGCGGCCGGGGTGTTCCGCGAACATCGGCACCACCGCGCCGCAGGCCTCCCAGTCGTCGCCGTGCCCGCCGGTCTGGCTGAGCATGCTGATGGCGATCTGCATCCGGGGCCCTGGGATGACGCCGCGGGCCACCGCTTCCTTCACC
>JALYVF010000123.1 GCA_030853385.1 Actinomycetota bacterium
GCCGAGCACCACCAACACGGCGATGCCGATGCGAAGGCGGCCGGCCGTGTTGTCGTCCCGCAGCTGCCACCAGCGGTGGATCAGCACCACCAACGCCGGGAACACCCAGACGGCGTGGTGCATCCAGCTGACCGGCGCGATCAGCACCCCGATCAGGCCGGTGACGGCCATCGCGCCGGCCGGGCTGGCGATCGCCATCCTGGCCACTTCCCGGAGTCCGACGACCACAGCGACGACGGCCAGCACCGCCCAGACAGTTTTCGAGGTGCTGTCGTCGCCGAACAACCTGATCGCCCAGCCGCGGATCGACTGGTTCTGAACCGAGCCCATAGTGCCGACTCGGCTGGTGTCCCAGAGCAACTGGGTGAAGTAGCGCCAGGTGTCCGCCGGCAGGAAGATCGCCGCCAGCCCCGTTGCCACCATGGCCGTTGCCACCGCCGTCACCAGCTCCCGCCACCGCCGGCAGATCGCCAGCTGGAGAAGGAAGATCCCCGGGGTGATCTTCAGCGCAGTGGCCAGGCCGACGCCGATCCCCGCCCACTTCGGCCGGACAGCGGTCGGCCACAGCAGGTCGGCGGCCACCATCACGGCCAGGAAGAGGTTGATCTGGCCGAACGACAGGTTCTGCCGCCAGGATTCCAGCGCGAAGGCCAGCGGGGTTACCACGGCAATGGCCGCCACGAAGGGCTTTCCGGTGATGGATGCCGGCAGCTCGGCGCGCAGCACCAGGCCGACGACCGCCACCCCGGCGATCAGGATCCCGGCCAAGGTGATCGTCTGCAACGCCGGAAAGCCGAACAGTGTCATCGGCCACATCAGCACCGCGGATGCCGGCGGGTAGGTGAATCCGAGGCTGCCCATCAGCGGATCGGCTTGCCTGTAGCTGTACAAGTCGTGCCCTGATCGCCACCATTCGATCGCGCTGTTGTAGATGCCAAGGTCGTACTGATCCAGCCAGGTCGACGCCGTCAGCGCGACGGCCGCCGAGAGCAGGCAACCGGCCAATACCATCCCAGCCAGCCGCGCCGGGCTGCCGTACCAGGCCCGCGACTTGGTGGCTGGAATCGTCACCCGAGGATTCTCCACTCCCGCTCGAGGATCGCGAAGATCAACTCACTGCCCCAGCGACCGCCGTCCAGGAAGTTCTCGATCAGCTCGGCTTCCTGCCGCATGCCCAGCCGTCGACAGACTGCCGCGGACGCGGTGTTCTTGGCGTCCAACCTGGCAAAGACTCGGTGGAAGCCGAGCGCACCGAAAGTCAGCTGCAGAACGGCTTTTGTCGCCTCGGTAGCATAGCCGCGGCCGCCGGACGACGGGTGGAAGACATAGCCGATCTCGGCCTGCTGGTCCGGCCCACTCGCCCACTTCAGCACGAT
This sequence comes from Actinomycetota bacterium, assembly GCA_030853385.1. GTDB lineage: Bacteria > Actinomycetota > Actinomycetes > Mycobacteriales > Nakamurellaceae > Nakamurella. Next base: position 1,377 of record JALYVF010000123.1, read on the forward strand.
CTCGCCGATCACCTTTGTCGAGCCGCTGGTCTGAACTGCCAACACCAGCACGTCACCCTCACCGTCGAAGCTGAGTTCGGCGGCCTTGGCCAGCCTCTCGCGTGACCGTTCGAGGGTGAGCGGCTCGCTCGGCAGGTAGCGGGCCACCTCCGGCAGCCGGTGATAGGCGTGGTAATCGTCGAGGTCGTCGATGACGAAGCGCCGCAGCGCCAGCCGCTCGGTGCGGATCGGTAGGTCGAGTGCGCTCACCGTGGCCACCGTAGCCGGGGCGTCCCGGAAGTCCGCCCGGGATGAACCGGCTCAGTTCCCTGGGTGGTTTCTGGCCGATCGTGTCCGATCGACCGAGTCAACGGCGTTTCCGGCTCACTGAACGCTCACGACGGCCGTTGACACGGTGATTTCGACACATCCGGCGCCCGCACCCGATAGCTGAGTACGGTCCGTGCAGGAGCGAGAACACCATTCACTCCGCGGGTCGCACGGTTGAGGCACCGGTGAGCACCATCTTCGAGCTGATTGCGTGTCCAGAACGCCACCACGAATTAGCTGCCTCTGGAATGGTCGGCCGGACTCGGACACCTGGCCAGCTCGAGTCAAACGGTGACGTCTTCACCATGGAGATGACGTGGACCGGCGAGGAAGTTAAAGAGGAATACCTGACCGACAACCTGGTCAGTGTGTTTGCCGCCGACGAGCAGATTGGTTGGCGCACTGGTCCAGCCGGCCAGCCGGCACTCGGATGGGAATGGCGCTACCTGCTCGAACCGATCGACGCCGGGAGGACCAGGGTCACGTTGACCTACGACTGGACCGGCACATCCGAGGAGAACCTTGATCGCTACGGCGTTCCGGCCTTCTCCGAGTCGGAGCTGGCCAATTCACTCGAGCTATTGGCACAGCGCGCGACCGGGGTGGCCTGATTCATGCCGGAGATCCGTCTGCGGCCGGCGACCGAGACCGACGCCGCCTTCCTGACAGACGTCGTGATCGAAGCGACCCGCGATCAGCAGCGATTGGCCGCGGACTTCGACGAACAGTCCTTCCGCGAGCGCTTTCAGCAGTGGACGTTGGAGCAGATTGCCGCTGCAGACGCTGACAACGCGGTGTCGGTGATCGAGCTCGACGGCCAACCGGCTGGACGACTCAGGGTGGTTCGGACCGCTGACAGCATCGAGTTGGCGGGGATCCAGTTCCGACCGCGGTATCAGTCGAGCGGAGTGGGATCATCGATCATCGACGGTCTCAAGGCGGAAGCGGTGGCCTCCGATCGCACCTTCACGCTTGGCGTGGAGAAGGACAATCCGCGCGCCCGATCGCTGTACCAGCGCCTCGGCTTCGTGCAGACCGGAGAATCGGACAGCGAATACCTGATGCGGTGGGATCCGTCGTTTCGCGCCGCGCCGGTTAATCTTGCCGAGTAGCCACGAAGACGAACTCGCGCCCTGGCCGATCGGGCGCATCCCGAACCTCGTCAACGACGAAGCCGTTGGCGCGCAACGACTCCTCGAGCTCGGGGCGATCCCGGAACCGCAGCGTCGAGTCCGAGGTGATCACTGCGCCGTCCGAGGCGAAGATGTTGGTCCAGCGGAATGTCACCAGCGGTCCAGTCACGTCCAGGACGTCGCACCAGGTCTCGACGCCGCCGATACCGGGGAGGTCCACCGTGGCATGCGAATGCTCACGTCCCCACTCCAGCCAGGCCTTTCGCGCCGGGTCGCGGGTCTCGAACACCAGCCGCCCGCCCGGCTTGACGGCCGCGTTGATACCGCGGAGCGTCGCAGACCAGTCGTCGTCGGTGAGGAACACCTGGGCAACGTTGGCCGTCATGAACGCCAGCTCGACCTGCATCGTCGGCAGTGTCGTTGCGTCACCGTGGATCCAGCGCACCGCGTCCGCTCCCTGCTTACCCCTGGCCACGTCGAGCGACGCCCCGGCGGGATCCACCCCGACCACCTCAACGCCCTCCGCAGCCAGCATCAGCGCGAAAGTGCCAGTGCCACAACCGATGTCGAGAACGGTGTGCACCCCTAACTCCTTGACCATCGCCACGTACACGTCAAGGTCGCTGCGGTCGGGATCCATTGGGTCGTAGGTCTCGGCGAGTCGCTTGTTGTCGAACAGTGGATCGGGCATGGCCCGAATCTAGCGGCTCAGCACGACCAGCCGCGATCGGTTTAGCCCGCCGAACTACAGTCCCAGAACATGACCCGGGTACTGGTCACCGGTATGTCCGGCACCGGCAAGAGCACGCTCCTTGGGGTGTTGCGCCAACGTGGGTATCTGGCTATCGACACGGACTACGACGGCTGGGAGCTACCGGACGGCAGCTGGGACGAGCCGCGGATGGCTGCGCTGCTGGCCGATCATCACACCCTCGTCGTCTCCGGCACGGTGGCGAATCAGGGCACCTTCTACCGCCAGTTCGACCATGTCGTTCTCCTCAGCGCCCCACTCGACGTGCTCCTCGCACGGGTGGCGAAGCGCACCGACAATCCGTACGGGAAGACACCGGAACATCGGGGCGAGATCGCCCGCTACCTCGAGGAAGTGGAACCATTGCTTCGGCGGGGCGCCAGCACCGAACTCGATGGGCGGCTTCCGGTGTCTGAACTCGCCGATTGCGTGCAAGCGCTACTGGACGAGGTCGCTGATCCGCCGTCGGCCAGACAGAGCTGAACTCGTCGGGGTGAACCATGACCGGGTCAGCTGGTGGACCAGTCCGCAGCCGAATAACGTCAGGCGGCAGTCGGGATCAGGAAAGTCAGCTCCGGGCGGACCTGCGCCAGCCCCTCGTCCAAGGTCGCCAGCATTGTCTTCGGACGCGACCCGGCCAACGAAGCCAGATAGGCGTCGGTCACCTGGCGATGACCTCGCACATGCTGGAGCCCCGGGTCGGCGTACGACAGCGAATCGGGCCAGAACTCATAGCCCGGACGGTCGCTCACCATACGCAATGTCTGCAGCGCCTCGGCCGCGCTCGCGCCGAGCCGGACGGCAAAGCGGATCAGCGCCCCCTCAACGAGCGGACACAGCGCAAACCGTTGGACATCGGCAGCCCAGCGCGCCACGCGTTCGTGGTGGACATGTTCGCGTGCGGTGAGTGCGATGAGAACGTTTGCGTCGAGCAGGAAGGTGGTCACTCGTCATCGAGTGCCGCAGCGACGTCCTCGGCGGTGATCCGACGACCGAAGGTCATCACCGGAAAACCTGATCGCGAGTCGACGTCGATGGTGACGGGCTCATCGAGTTGCCCGAGCCCACGCACCGTCAGGTCCGCGATCGTTGTCGACAGCGATTGGCCGCGAGCAGCGGCTAGTTCCTCGGCGCGGCGGCGGACGGCCGGAGGCAGATCAACGGTGGTGCGCATAAGCGCATCATAGCTGCATCATGCGCGCATCATCGGTGGTGACCTGCACTTTGTGGACAGCCACACCGCCGATCCGCCGGAAGATGCATCATCTGCCGATGGGGATTCGCTGGTATGGGTGGGCAGTCACACCGGAGGAAGCCGAGATCGCTCGCACTGAGCCCTGGGCGGTGATTCGGCTGGCGGACGAACGCTACGACCAATCCGGGTGGACCAACGCCGGCCTGGACAAGGCCTGGCGGTTCATGCAGCAGCTGTTCGCCGACGAGGACGAAGGCTGCCGGGCGCGACGACTCGCACACGGCCACCCGCCACGACCCGCGTACGACCTGGTGGCCGGCGACGTGACCTACCCCAACGGCCATGGAGCGGGTTACCTCCCGCACATCGGGATTCTCCAGGCAGAGCGCGTGCGCGCGATCAGCCGCGATCTGGCGACCATCTCACCCTCGGCGATCAAGTCCTATTTCCTGAGCCGGGGCCAGCCGGCCGAAGTGGACTATGTGGGCGAATACATCAAGCAGGCGCACGATTTCACCGCCGATGCCGCCAGCCGGGGACACGCTGTCGTCTACATGATCAGATGACCGCGGGCTGGCCAACGCGACTGCGACGTAGGCTTCCCCGGTGGCCGACATCGACGACTCACGACCGCTGCTGACGCCCGTCGAGCAACGCGTACTCGGCGCCCTGTTGGAGAAGGAACGCACCGTTCCGGCGTCATACCCCATGACGCAGACGGGTTTACGGGCCGCCTGCAATCAAACCAGCAGCCGCGACCCGGTGACCGAATACGACGATCGCACCGTGCAGGAGACGCTGGGGCTGCTGCGAGACCGGGAGCTGGTCGGAACGGTATGGTCCGGTGCCGGATCCCGAGCGGTGAAGTTCCGCCAGCGGCTGGCCGAGCGGCTGCGGCTGGACGAGTCCGTTGCCCAGCCGGCGTTGGCGATCCTCACCGTCCTGCTGTTGCGCGGGCCGCAGGCACCCGGAGAGCTGCGCACCCGGACCGAACGACTGCATCCGTTCCCGGATCGGCCCGAGGTCGAGGCGGTGCTCGGAAAGCTGGCCGCCATCGCCGACCCGCTGGTGGTGGAGCTGGAGCGCCAGCCCGGCCAGCAGGATCGACGCTGGGCGCATCTGCTGGGTGAGTTGCCGCCGGAGACCGCCGGAGCAGCACCGGCGGTCGACCGGGAGTCGGTGCTGGCCGCCGGGGTGGACGCCAGGGACGCCCGGGTGGTGGCCGGCTACGACGCCTGCGCCCCCGGATATGCCGAAACGCTGCGGAACGAGTTGGCGGCCAAGCCCTTCGATCGCTGGCTACTGGACCGGGTGGCGGATGCCGCCGCGGCCGGACCGGTCGCGGACCTGGGCTGCGGACCGGGCCAGGTGACGGCGTACCTGGCGGCCGCGGGCACCGACACCACCGGCTTCGACCTATCCCCCGGCATGATCGAGCAGGCCCGCACCGAACATCCCGACCTGGCCTTCGAGGTCGGCGACCTGACCAGGCTGCTGCGACCGCGGTCCGCCGCTGGTTGGGCCGCGATCACCGCCTGGTACTCGCTGGTCCACCTCGCCGACTCCGAGCTGCACGGGGTGCTGGCCGGGCTGGCCAGGGTGTTGGCCCCCGGTGGTGTGCTGGCACTGGCGGTGCACATCGGAGACGGGATCCAGCATGCCGATGAGTTGTTCGGCGCGGCGGTCGATCTGGACTTCGTGCTGCACGACCGACACCACGTCCTCGCCGCCGTCGCGGAGGCGGCCCTGGTCGATGTCGAGTGGTATCTGCGCGGCCCGAACCCGGGAGTCGAGGTCGCCACCGAGCGGTTGTATGTGCTGGCGCGGCGGGGCCAGTAGCCGACGCAGAACTGCAGCCGAACCGGCGATGGCTATCCGGGGGCGACGACCGCGATCCCCAGATCGCGGGCCGCCTCACGCATGCGATTGTCGTAGGTGAGGATGCGGTCGACTCCAATCCGAACCGCAGCGGCCAGATGCAACGCGTCGAGCGAACGCAGACGGGTGCTCGCTAGCAGGCCAGCCTCCAGGAACAACGAGGGCGGAAGTTCGTACAACCCGATCCCCTCGAGGAATCCCGACACCATCTCCTGTGTCAATGACTCATCCCGATGGACAGCGCGCCGCAGCTCGGTCTCCAACAGCAGACAAGCCACCAGGTCTGGGGTGTCCGCGTCGATGGCCGCGGCCAGGGCAGCGGACTCACGCTCCTCGATGATCAGCTTCAGCGCTGCCGACGTATCGAGATACCAACGACTCAACGTTCACCCCGGAGATCGGTCACGATCTCTTCGCTGGGGATCTTGGTGGTGACCCGCACCGTCTCGGAGTAGACGACGTGTCGGCTCGCAGCACGCAGGCATCGCAGGTCAGCGTCGTCCGTCACCGGGGACAGTCTCGCGACCGGAACGCCGCGACGGGTGACCGTGTAGCTCTGCCCCTGCTCGACCTGGCGCATCACTTCAGCGCTGTCGTTACGGAGCTCGCGCTGATTGATCGTCTTCATTTCTCAAATGTAGCACCTTGTAGCAACTTGGATCAGGCGGTCGCCACGGCAGCGATGACGATGACCAACCATGACGCCCCACGCGACGATCTCGCCTATCGTGCGGTCCATGGGGGGCCTCCCCCGATCTTCGACTTCACCGCGTTCGTCGATGCCTATGACACCGATCGTCGCGCCCGCGGGCTGAGTTGGTACGAGTTCGCCGACGAGCTGTGGGATCAGTCCGAGGCACTCAATGCGGAGCGTCCCGATGACCATTGCATGTGCGGAGGAGCCGTCTCCCGACTGCGAACTGGCGGTGAGACGTCGTGCCAATACGCGCTCTTCATGCTCCGATGGCTGCGCCGTGCACCAGAGGAGTTTCTGACCGGCCCCGTTGTCGACGTGGGCGACACCCGGCTACCCGAGGCGGGGCCGGACAGCCGACTCCGCTGGGACTTGGGCGCGTTGCATACGGCCCTCAATGAGAATCGCCAACAGCGCGGATTGACGTGGGCGGCACTGGCAGCCGAATTCGACTGCACCCCCAGTCGGCTGACCAATCTGCGCACCGCTCGCCTGGCCGAAATGGGCCTGATCATGCGCGTCACCCAATAGCTCGGTCAGCCGGCGGCAGCCTTCATCCACCCGCGCAATGGTGACGGCGGCCCCTACACGTCGAAGCTGAACTCCACCACGTTATGTAACCGATCACGATAGATCACGACGGTGACGCCCGGAGCCGCCACGAGGCGCGCTTCGTCCACCGCGACCCTGTCCGATCGCCGTTGCCGCACTCTCCACGAGATTTCTGTAAGGGCAAGCATTCTCAATGAGTTCTCAACAGCCGAGGAGGTGCCCGATCTCGCTGAGCGCCACCTTGCCCCCCCGGAGTGTCCGGCATCTGCGAGATACGCGGTCCTACGATAAGAATGCCGGCCAGCTCGGCTACGAGCCCTTGGGTGCCGCGGAGCTGGCCGCCGCAAGAGCACTTCACCGTAACCCGTTGGCCAGGTACGGCAAGAATTTCGCGGAGGATCACGGTTGGGCGAGCCCATTGTTCGGTGGGAAGAAGGCAACGTTCTATTAGGCGCGGTCGTGGAGAGTGACCTGGTAACCGTCGGGGTCAGCGAAGGTGAATGTCCGACCGAAGGGGCCGTCGATCGGTGCGGAGACGATGGTGTGACCGTCGGCGACGAGAGCATCGTGAATGGCCTGGACGTCGGTGGCGTGGAGCCAGATCGCGGCACCGATGCCGGGCTGAGCAACGGATGCGAGATCGGTGCCGGGAACGACGTCGCGGAGTGCGAACGCGATCGGCTTCGTCTCGAAGACGACGGCGTGCGGAGGTCCGGCCTGCGAGCGGACGAGGCCGAG
>JALYVF010000127.1 GCA_030853385.1 Actinomycetota bacterium
CACGTTGGCCGAGATGGTGCCGCCGCTGACCGTGACGGTCTTGCTGACCAGGTCCTTGAGCTGGAACCTCGAGCCGGTCAGGCCCAGTGTCCTGGCCCCGATCGACAGGGTCTGCGCGGTCTCGCCCTTGTTGTAGAACACGACGGACCTGTCGCCGTTCGCCAGCGGCTTGTTGAGAATGTCGTAGCTGCCGGCGGTTTCGACGATGTTGCCCTGGACGCCGAGCTTGTCCTGGTCGACGGCGATGATGTCCTTGTTGCCGAGGATGCTCAGCTGGGTTGCCGTCAGCTTGGTGAGGTCGGTGCTGCTGATCAGTGGTGCGGCCATCTCGGCCCACAGCGTCAGCTGGCTCTGTGCCTCGGTGTCGCTGATCTTGTCGCCGACCAGCAGGAAGTCAGGATCGTTCCAGTGGCCAGGTCCGCCATAGGCGTTCAGCGGGACGTTGTAGGAGTAGTTGTAGTTGATGCTGTTCCAGAGCGCCGAGCTGCTCTCCTGGCCGAGGGCGATGTCGGCGCCCTCGCGCCACAGGTTGCCGTATTGGGCGCACCAGGAGATCACGTCGTACCAGTCGGGTTCGCCTTGGAAGTAGGCGGGCGCCGACTCGGAGTAGACGATCTTGCGGCCGCTGGCCACCAGTGCGTCACTCATCGCCTTGTAGGCGGCCCGATAGGCGACGTCGGCGGACTGGCCGGCCGGCACCGGCACGTTGCAGCCGTCCAACTTGAGATAGTCGACGCCCCACGAGGCGAACAGGTTGGCGTCGGCCGTCCAGTGGTCGTAGCTGCCGGCGTAGCCGCCGCAGGTGCTGGTTCCGGCGTCCTCGTAGATGCCGAACTTCAGTCCCATTTTGTGCAGCTGTGCTCCGACGTAGGCCATCCCGTCGGGGAACAGCGTGGTGTTGGTCTGCAGGTTGCCGGCGGCGTCGCGGGTCTTCTGCATCCAGCAGTCGTCGGTGGTGACGGTGTTGTAGCCCTTGGCCGCCAGCCCGCTGCTGACCAGCGCCCTGCCCTGGTCGAGGATCAGCTGCTCGCTGATGTTGCACTGGTAGTAGGACCAGTCGTTCCAGCCCATCGGCGGCGTCTTTGCCAGTCCCTGCCACGGCCGGATCGTGTTCGGCTGGACGGCCGGCGCCTTGCTGCTGACGGCGGGGTGGGCGACCGGTCCAGCCGGGTTGACGGTATCCGGCTGGCTGGTCGCCGGAGTCGCTGCCTGGGCTGTGGTCGCGGCCTGCACCGGGGCGACGCCGGCGCCGAGAGCGACGGTGATCGCGGCGACGCCGCAGAGCGCGAGTCGGGCCATCGTTCGGGAATCGGATCGCTGACGGGGGTTTCGGAACATCGGGATTCTCCTTGCGCGGGCATCGGATCTGACCGGACGTGGCTGGGCTGCTGGTGACTCGCAGCCTCCGAGTTCTACCGCCCCATGCGTGAAGCCGCCAATAGAAGCGGGTATTTGATCAGAATCAATCACCCATTGGCCGAGGGTTGACCACTGGCTGTGGCCGCCGACGCAGTTGACGATGCTGCTCGAACCGTTCGCTAGCCGCGCCGCGCCACGTTCACCAGTTGTGCGATGCCGCCGAGTACACGCTCAGCCCGAACTCGAACTCGGTGGTGTAGAAGTCTTCCTCGTCGTCGGCGAACACCGAGCGGGCGGCCGTGAGCGCCGGGAATTGGACCGGGTCGGTGACGGTCTCAAGGAATGCGTCGTAATTCAGCGGCCCCGCGCCGGAGTCGAGCACCCTTCATCTACGGCATCAAGGAGTTGGCCGCCGACGGATGGGCCACCGGGTACGCCGTGCTGGTGGCGGCCGGACTGGCCTGCGGGGTGCTGTTCTGGCTGCGCCAGCGCCGGGCAGCTCACGCGCTGCTGGACCTGGAACTGTTCTCGCACAAGGGTTTCGGTGGATCGGTCGCGGTCAACATGATCGCCACCGTCGGCATCATCGGCAACGCCATCCTGATCACCGCCTACCTACAGTCGGTGCTCGGGTTCAGCCCGCTGGTGGCGGCGCTGTGGAGTCTTGCCCCGGCCGCTGCTGAGCTGTCGGCCGGGCAGGGAGCTGCGCTGCTGCAGGTTGGGCGGGCGTCGTACGTGACCGGGATGCACGTCGCCGACCTGGTCGCCGCCGGGCTGATGGTGGTCGGCGTGATCATCGCCCTCACCCGGCTGCC
>JALYVF010000153.1 GCA_030853385.1 Actinomycetota bacterium
TGTGAACTCATCGCAGTGCATTTCAACAAAACAACCGAGACACTGTTGAAGGCACTCGAGTTTGACGAAGACGCAGTCATCGGCGCCGCCTCACGCCCTGCACACTGACGTTGCCGCACTGAGTAGCACAGCGGCACAACAATCGTGTCGCACCGTGCTGATTCATGCACCTGCATCCGGCACGTTTCTGGCAAAGGTCTGGCAAGACGCCGACAAAGCAAAAAGGTGGACCCATGCGTGGTGGTAGGCCGTGATGGGCTTGAACCATCGACCAACGGATTATGAGTCCGCTGCTCTGACCAACTGAGCTACCGCCCCACCGGGGAGATTACCGGTCGGCGCCGCCGGGTGGCCGCGTCGGGTGCGTCGATGTCTCGGTTGACGCCTTGGTGTTGATCCGGTCGGCACCGTGTCACTCGGTAGGCCGATTGCTGCTGCACGCTCTAGCTACAGCGAAACTCCGCCAGCTCCTCACGCAGCTGCTCGAGGTCAACCTCGGGTAGTTCGCGCGCAACGATGGCCACGGTCTCGTCGAGAAGATCCCCGAGAATCGTCACCGCTTCCGCTGCCGGCCCGTTGGCCGCGGACCAAAGCCGGTGGCGGAGTTCGACAGGTGTTTGTTGGCATGCGTGCGATCAGCCTGTCCGACCACTTGAACGCCGGATGCTCGATCAGCACGGCTACGTGCCCGTTGTTGGTCATCTGCCCGGACTCACCGGCAGCAACGGCGCGCAGCATCTCACCGCTGTCGTTGCGCATCTCGCGGTGGGTCACCGTTCTCCCGTAGCACGGCGTAGCACTTTGCCGGGTGCTGACAAAAAGAGCTCGCCGACCTATCTGCACAGGTGGCGGCTTTGACTGCAAGCTCCCCCGATTGGACTCGAACCAATAACCGTCCGATTAACAGTCGGATGCTCTGCCAATTGAGCTACGGAGGACCGCTCACGCGCCGGCCGGATGGCCGAGGCGACACCTAGAATAGCCCACCGTCGGTGGTGCTGAGGACGGAGCCGAGGCACCGGAAGGTATCCAGCTGCTGGCGTGCAGGCGCCACAGGGTGCACAATGTGCTCACACGCTCCTTTGACCTCAGGGTTCACGAGCGCAACAGCATGACAACTGCACTCGGGATCACACCGGATAGCACCGGTCGCCGGCTGAGCAGGGGACTCCACGTTGGGGAAGACGATGGAGCCGATTCAGCGGAGGTGTGTGGTGGCTACTGTGCGTGCACAGGCGAGGGGTGTGGTGTACATCCACTCGGCGCCGGCAGCGATCTGCCCGCACGCCGAGTGGGCAGTGTCGTCCGTGCTGGGCGATCGGGTGTCGCTCACCTGGAGCGCCCAACCGGCTGCGCCTGGTTTGTTGCGCGCCGATCTTGCCTGGACCGGCGACGCCGGAACGGCGGGCAAGCTGGCGAACGCGCTCAAGGCGTGGCCGATGTTGCGGTTCGAAGTCACCGAGGAACCGAGCGTCGACTGCGACGGTGAACGGATCTGCCACCTGCCCGGCAGGGGAGTCTGGCGAGCCACTACGTCCGCCAACGGCGACATCATGGTCGGCGAGGATCGGATCAGAGCGTTGCTCTCGCGCGGTTACGGCGCCGAGAAACTGACCCATGAGCTCAACCAGCTGATGGGTGCGGACGTGGACGCCGAATTGGAGCCGTACCGCCGGGCCGGTGCCGGCACCCCCGTCACCTGGCTGCACCAAGTCGTTTGAACGCGAAGTCGCTTGAACGCGAAGTGTCGTTTGATCGAAGTGTGATCGGTCCGCATCGACGGCGAACCGAGCCGATCCCGGCGTTCGGCATCGTTGCGGTCGGGATCGTCGAGCAACCACCCCTGACCCCTGCACGTCTTAACCTTGAGCTGGCAGGCCGGGAAGCCGGGCCAGGACGACTGAGCGTGCGGTGAGGAGTGCGGTGGCGCAAGAGCGGCTGACGCCGGCATTGGCGGCAGTGCTGGTGATCTGCTTGGCCGGCGGCGGGGCCGGCGCCTATCTACTCGGCCGTCATCAGGCCACGATTGCCATCGTCAGCGAGCAGTCGAGTGCCGCGACGTCGTCTGCCGACAGCTCCAGTACACCGCGATCTTCTCGGTCCTCGTCCACCCAGTCGCGCTCCGCCGCTGCGCCCCCGAGAACCGGCAAGGGGCAGGCGTCTTTGCCGCCCGCGTCCGGTCGTGGTGCGGGGGCCGCCAGCGGCCCGTCGCCCTCGGCTGGGGTAGACACCGCTCCGGTGTCGCTGACCGACCCGCCGGTGGTGACGACGTCCGGCCGGGCCGCCGAGGACACCACCGTGGTGCTGGTCGGAGCCGCGGCGAACGACGACCCGCAGCGCGCAGCGATTCGAGACCTGCTGCAGCGGCATTTCGACAGCATCAACAAACGGGACTACCAAGAGTGGAAGGCGACCGTCACCGCGTCGCAGGTCGGCGAACTGCCCGAAGCCGCCTGGCAGAACGCGTACGGCACCACCCAGGACACCGACATCTCGGTGATCGCCATTACCGCGACTCCACGGCAGGCGCAAGTGACCTTTCGGTCGCGGCAAGCGGCCGCCAAGGCACCGGACAAGAAGTCGGCCTGCCTGAATTGGCGGATCACCGTGCCGCTGGCCGACCAGACCGACGGCAGCCTGCTGATCGGCAGATCGGTGACGGACAGCGCCGGCTGGCAGGCCTGCTACGCCGGATGAAGCGCGCCGATCGAACCGCCGGCTACCACCAATCGGGGGCCACCCCCATCCGAAGGAGATCTGTGGCTGAGCTGCGTACCCGCCGTCGCCGTCGACGTCGCATCGGAGGTGTCGTCGGGCTGGCCGCTGCACTGTTGCTGACGGCCTGCACCAGCCCAGACTCCGGTGGGACAGCCACCCGGACGGTCGGCACCAGCGCACCGACGTCGTCCGCGGCATCGTCGTCGAGTCGGGTTCCGGACGCTTCCTTGAGCGACTCCGCAGCGAGCAATCCCGCGGCGAGACCTTCGGCTGCCAGCAGCAGCGGGTCAAGGCGCTCATCGGCACCGACCAGCACCGCGCGGTCGTCCTCCGGTGCCGCGACCGGCCGCCCGAAGCCACCGACTTCGACGGCCCCGAAGAAGCCGCCGAGGCCGGTGGCGCTGGTCGTCACCGCCGCCGATCGACAACGGGCAGCACAGCTGGTGGCGGCGATGAGCACGGCGCAACAGGCCGGTTCGGTGCTCATGCCCGTCGACTCGCAGGCGGACGGCAAGATCACCGAAAACCACTACGGTGGCGTCATTCTGCAGGGCGCGAAGGGCGTGGTCGACGGCACCAAGGTCGGTGATCCGAGTCAGGTGAAGAGCGTCGTCGCCGGCCTGCAGAAGCAGCGCGAGGGCGCGGTACCGATGCTGATCGGCGTCGACCAGGAGTACGGCGAGGTCGCCCGGCTGGTGAACGGCTTCACCGACTTTCCTGGCGCTGCCACCTTGGCGGCCGGATCGGACACCGACACAGCGGTGACGCTCACCGAACAGGTGGCGGCTGCGGCCTCGCAGGAAATGTTGGCCGTCGGGATCACCGTCGACTTCGCACCGGACGCCGACGTGTTGCCGACGACAGGGGAGTCGGCCATCGGTTCCCGTTCCTACGGAACGGATCCGCAGCGGGTGGCGAAGTTCGTTGCCGCCGCGGTCCGCGGCTACCAGTCGGGCGGAGTGGCCGCCACCATCAAGCATTTTCCCGGCATCGGCCGGATCGCGGCCGACACCCACAACCAGCTGCCAACGCTGAAGGCCGATTGCGACGAATGGTCGTCGACGGAGGCGGTACCGATGGCGGCGGGCGTGCAGGCGGGAGCGGCACTGGCGATGACCGGGCACGTGCTGTTCCCAGCACTCGGCGCCGACACCGATGCCGCTAGCTTGTCGCCCACCGTGGTGACGGATCTGTTGCGCGGCAAGGGTTCTGGCGGCTGCCAAGGGCTCGGCTTCAAGGGTGTGACGATCACCGACTCGATGCAGATGGAGCCGGTGGCCAACAAGTACAGCTCCGGCGAGGCCGCCTGGCGTGGGTTGGCCGCCGGTGAGGATCTGCTGCTGATGCCGATCGACCCGACAGCAGCCGAGCGGGGCATCGTGGCGGCGACAAAGGACGGAAATCTCGACCCGAAGCGGTTGGCCGATGCCGCCACTGCCGTGATGGCGCTGCGAATCGCGCTAACCCGCAGCCCGCAACCATCGCTGGACGTGATCGACTCGGCCGCCCACCGAGCGTTGGATCTGCGGGCCCGCGCCGGCTGAGCGGTAGTTCGACGTTTACTTCACCTGGCCCTCCACCGCGTCGTACAGTTCGCTCAGTGGGTCAGAAAGGCAGGCAATGACTGACGTCGGGGCGATCGGCGCCGTCGGACGGGTACTGGTGGCGATTCGTGGTGCTCACGGAGCCGGTGAGGTGATGTTGACCCTCGGCGGGGTCCGCGAGTGTTTCATCGCCACCAGCGATGCCCCGATCGACCGTGGCGAGACGGTGCTGGTGATCGACGTCGAGCCGCACCGGCACGTGGTAGTGGTGCCATGGACCGATCTCCCGATGCCGCAATGAGTGGGTCGAGCTACCGGTCGGCCTGCCCGAAGTCCACGATTCCATTCGTTCCACGTTCACCCACACCAACACCAACACCAGCAGACGAAAAGGCAGGCATACATGTTCGGCTACCGGGTCCCCGATCCTGACGAGGCCTTGCTGATCTCCGGCGGTCAGTCCAGCAGCGGCGCACCGTTCAAGGTCATTGTCGGCCACGGCGCTTTCGTCATCCCGCTGTTCCGGCGGGCGAACCTGCTGTCGCTGGCGATGACCGAATCCGAGGTGCAGGAAACCTGTGTCACCAGACAGGGCATCGCGCTGAATGTGAAGGCAGTGATCGCGTTCAAGGTCGGCAGCGATATCGAGTCCATCGTGGCCGCCGGTCAGCGGTTCCTTTCGGATCAGGACCAGATGTCGGTCCTGACCGGCCGGATCTTCGCCGGGCACCTGCGCTCCATCATCGGATCGATGACGGTTGAGGAGATCGTCACCGAACGACAGAAGCTGGCCTCCGAGGTGCTGGACGGCTCCAAGGAGGAGATGGGCAAGATCGGGTTGACGGTCGACGCCCTGCAGATCCAGTCGATCGATGACGGTGCCCTCGGGTACATCCTGGCCATGTCCGCCCCGCACAACGCCGCGATCCAGCAGGCCGCGGCGATTGCCCAGTCCAACGCGAACCAGATGGCGGCTCAGGCCGAGCAGGATTCGTTGCGCAAGCAGGCCGAATACGAGCGGCAGACCACCATCGTGCGAGCACAGTACAAGGCCGAGGTCGACAAGGCACAGGCCTCGGCAGCGCAGGCCGGCCCGTTGTCGCAGGCTCGGGCCCAGCTGGAGGTGCTGCACGCGCAGAAGGACGTCGCGGAACGCAACGCAGAGCTGCGCGAACAACAGCTGATCGCCGAGGTCGTCAAGCCGGCCCAGGCGGAGGCCGAGAAGACCAAGATCCTGGCCGGTGCCGAGGCCGAGAAGATCCAGATCCTTGCTGCCGCTGCAGCTTCCAACAACAGGGTTGCGCTAGACCGGATGCTGATCGAGCAGCTGCCGGAGATCGTCAAGTCCGCGGGCCAAGGCCTGAGTGGGGCAAACGTGACAGTCCTGAACGGGGCCGACGGGCTCGGCGACATCGCGGCCTCGCTAGTCGGACAGGGTTCGGCCATCTTCGAGGCGGTCCGCAAGACCTTCCAGGGCGGCGCACCGGTGACCGCCGCACCGGACCAGCCCAAGCCCAGGCCGGTCAAGGCCGCGCCCGAGCTGAACTCGTAGCGGGCCGCTGATTACAGCGGGATGTTGCCGTGGGCGCCGCGCCCTGACGGCGCGGAGGCCAGTGCCTCGGCCACCCTGCGCCGAGTCTCGGCCGGGG
This sequence comes from Actinomycetota bacterium, assembly GCA_030853385.1. Lineage (GTDB taxonomy): Bacteria > Actinomycetota > Actinomycetes > Mycobacteriales > Nakamurellaceae > Nakamurella. The sequence goes on from JALYVF010000153.1 coordinate 5,912, forward strand.
TGATCACTTCGTCCACCACGCCGATCTCGATCGCCCGCTGCACGCCGCCGGCGACGCGCTCCTGCTCCTCGGCCAGCTCGGTGATCAGCGCCTCACGCTGGTCCTCCGGCGCGGCGGCGATCTTCCGACGGTGCAGGATGCCGACCGCCGCCTTGGCACCCATCACGGCGATCTCGGCGTCCGGCCAGGCGAACACTGCCGTCGCACCCAGCGCCTTGGAGTTCATCGCGATGTAGGCGCCACCGAAGGCCTTACGGGTGACCAGGGTGACCCGCGGAACCACCGCTTCGGCGAAGGCGTGCAACAACTTCGCGCCGCGGCGGAGCACGCCGTCCCACTCCTGACCGACGCCTGGCAGATAGCCGGGCACGTCGACGATCACCAGCAGCGGGATGCCGAAGGCGTCGCACATCCGGACGAACCTGGCGGCCTTCTCCGCCGCCACCGAGTCCAGGCAGCCGCCCAGCCGCAGCGGGTTGTTCGCGACCACACCGACGGTGCGGCCACCGAGCCGGCCGAGGCCGACCACCACGTTCGGTGCCCACTTGGCCTGCAGTTCCTCGATCGGCTCGTCCAGTATGTGGTTGATCAGCGGGCGGACGTTGTAGGCGCGGTTGCGCTGCTCGGGCAGCTGCGCGGCCAGCTCAGGGTCGTCCTCGATGCCGGCCACCCCGGAGATGCCCGGTCGGGAAAACAGCGAAGTGACCTTGCGGGCGCGGGCGAAGGCGTCGGCCTCGGAATCGGCGACGATGTGCACCACCCCGGACTTGCGGCCGTGCGCCGACGGGCCGCCGAGGGCCTCCATGTCGACCTGCTCGCCGGTCACCGACTTCACCACGTCCGGACCGGTGACGAAGATCCGGCCCTCGGGAGACATGATGACGATGTCGGTGAGCGCCGGACCGTAGGCGGCGCCGCCGGCGGCCGCGCCGAGCACCACCGAGATCTGCGGGACCCGGCCGGAAGCCCGCACCATCGCGGCGAACATGTTGCCCACCCCGTCAAGGGAGGCGGCGCCTTCCTGCAGCCTGGCACCGCCGCAGTGCCACAGCCCGATCACCGGAACTCGTTCCCGCACCGCGGTGTCGATAGCGTCGACGATGTGCCGGCAGCCCTCGAACCCCATGGCGCCGCCCTGCCGGGTCGCGTCGGTGCAGTAGGCGATCACCTTGGCCCCGTCGATGCGGCCGCGGACGGCCCAGACGCCTGAGGTGTCGGCCTTGTGCAGCTCGACAAGGGTGTCCGGGTCCAGCAGCTCTACCAGCCGGACCTCTGGTTCCCTTGGATCGAGCTGGCGGGGTCCTTGATTGGTTTCTGCTGGGGCCGTCACGTGAATATCAGTCCTTGGTGAACAACAGGGCGACGTTGTGGCCGCCGAAGCCGAACGAGTCGCTGACCGCGGCGGTCAATCCGACCTCGCGGTTCTCGGTGGCCACGTCGAGGTGGATGTTCGGATCGAGGTTGAAAAGGTTGCGAGTGCCGGGAACGATGCCGTTCTTGACGGCCAGCAGGGTGGCGATGCCCTCGACGGCACCGGAGGCGCCGAGCAGGTGGCCGGTCATCGATTTGTTCGCGGTGACGACGGCGTGGTCGCCGATCGAGTTGAGGATGGTCTTGGATTCGGCGATGTCGCCGACCGGCGTCGAGGTGGCGTGGGCGTTGACGTGCCCGACCTCGTTGGCGGCGACCCCTGCGGTGCGCAGCGCCTTGGCGATGGCCCTACTTGCGCCTTCCCCGTTCGGTTCTGGTGCGGTGATGTGGAAGGCGTCGTTGGACATGCCGACGCCGGCCAGTACCCCGTAGATGTTCGCACCGCGGGCAACGGCATGATCGCGCCGCTCGAGCACCATCATCCCAGCGCCCTCGCCGAGGATGAAGCCGTCACGATCGCGGTCGAACGGCCGGGAGGCGGTTGCCGGATCGTCGTTGCGGGTGGAGGTGGCGCGCATCTGGGCGAAACCGGCCACCGGCAGCGGGCAGATGCAGGCCTCGGCGCCGCCGGCCAGTGCGATCTCGATGTCGCCCTCCTTCAGCATCCGCCAGGCCCAGGCCAGGGCCTCGGCGCCGGAGGCGCAGGCGGACACCGGGGCGTGGACGCCGCCGCGGGCCTGGATCTCCAGCCCGACGGCGGCTGCCGGACCGTTCGGCATCAGCATCGGCACGGTGAGCACGGCGACCTTGCGCATGCCCTCGGTTTCCAGCAGGTCGTCCTGGGTCAGCAGGGTGACGGCGCCGCCGACGCCGGTGCCGACGACGGCGCCGATCTGCACCGGATCGACCTCAGGGGTGCCGGCGTCCGCCCAGGCTTCGCGGGCGGCGATCAGGGCCACTTGCTGGCTACGGTCCAGGCGCCTGGCCTCGACCCTGGTCAGTACCTCGAGCGGATCAACCTTCAGTCCGGCCTTGATCTTGACCGGCAGGTTGAACTGCTCGACCCAGGGTTCATCGTTCGCCGTCACCCCGTTGGTGCCGTCGAGCAACGCCTGCCAGGTCTCGGGGGCGGTGGCACCGATCGGCGTGGTGGCGCCGATACCGGTGACTACGATGTCGTCTTCACTCATCCGAATTTCGCTCCTCGAACTGCGGCGCGCTCGACCCCAGGTGAGGGGCGGCGTCTGCGTTGCTGCGGATCGACCATGGTCGGTACAGGGTGGTTCTCGGGCGCGCCGGTACTCCGCTGATGCGGGGTGAGGACTGCGGGCACCGGCGCGACCGAGCGTGCGTCAGGCTTTGTTGCGCTCGATATAGCTGACGGCGTCCTGCACCGTCTTTAGGTTGGCGAGCTCGTCGTCGGGGATCTTGACGCCGAACTTGTCCTCGGCCTGCACAGCGATCTCGACCATCGACAGCGAGTCGATGTCCAGGTCGTCGGTGAACGACTTCTCGGCTGTCACGTCGGCCGCGGGCACACCGGCGACCTCTTCGACGATCTCGCCCAATCCGGCCAGGATGTCCTCGTTGCTCACTGTCGTTCCTCTCGGTGGTGGTGCCGCCCGGTGGATCCGGAAACGGCGGGGGTTCGGCGCGATTCTGCCCGACGGCGCCTCGTCAGTCGCGGCGCCTCGCTATGGACAGCGGAACACCTGCGAGGCATAGGTCAATCCGGCACCGAAGCCGACCGCCAGCACCAGGTCGCCGGACTTCACCTGACCGGCCTGCCGCATCCGGTCAAGAGCGATCGGGATGGAGGCCGACGAGGTGTTGCCGGTACCGATGATGTCCTTGGCCACCAGCAGGTCCGGGCGGGCACCGGCGGCGACCAGCTTCTTGGCGATCGACTCGACGATCCGCAGGTTCGCCTGGTGCGAGACGAACACGTCGATGTCAGTAAGCGCGACGCCGGCCCTCGCCGCGGCGTCGATCGCCACCGGGGCAATCGCCGTGGTGGCCCACCGGAAGACCGCCTGACCCTCCTGGTAGATGAACGAATCGCGATCCTTGACGATGATGGTCTCGGTGTTGTCGATGGCGCACCCCCAGGAAACCGGGCCGATGTCGACGGACTCCGAGCCCGTCACCACCACCGCGCCGGCCCCGTCGGCGAAGATGATCGCGGTGGCCCTGTCGGTCGGCTCCGTCCACTCGGTGAGCTTCTCCGAACCCACCAGCAGCACATTCGTCGCCTCACCGGACCTGATCAGCGCGGACGCGGTGGCCAGTCCGTAACAGAAGCCGGCGCAGGCGGCGTTCAGGTCGAAGGAGCCCGGCGCCTGGATCCCGAGTGCGGCGGCCACCCTGGTGGCGGCATGCGGGATCGGTGTCGGCAGGGTGCAGGTCGCCACGATCACCAGATCGATGTCGTCGGCGGTCAGGCCGGCATCCTGCAAGGCCAGACGACCGGCGGCGGCCCCCATCGACGCCACCGTTTCGCTCTCGTCAGCGAAATGACGCTCGGCGACGCCGACCCTCGACTGGATCCATTCGTCGTTGGTGTCCATGATCTCCGCCAGATCGTCGTTGGTGACGACCCGCCGGGGGCGAAAGCTGCCGATGCCGACGATCCGGCTCGCAGTTGACGCGGCTGTTGGCAGATTGAGCGGGAGTGTCACGCGGCGGCTCCGGCGTGTTCGGCGATGAACGCCATGGCGGCATCCAGCTCGGCGGGGGTCTTCAGTGCCATCGTTGCAATGTCCTTGCGGTCGCGCTTCAGCAACCCCACCAAGGTGCCGGCCGGCGGCAGCTCGAGCACGCCAGTGACGCCCAGGCCGGACAGCGTCGCCATGCACAGGTCCCAGCGGACGGGCGAGGTGATCTGCCGCAGCACCAGCTCGAGGTAGCGCTTGCCGGAGTCGACCACGGTGCCGTCGCTGTTGGTGAGCAGCGGCAGTTGGGGGTCGGCCGGCTGCAGCTGGGCGATCCGCGGCGCCAGCGCGGCCTTGGCCGACTCCATGTACCTGGTATGGAAGGCGCCGGCGACCTGCAGCGGGATCACCCTGATGCCCTCCGGTGGATCGGCGGCGATCGCCGCGATGTCGGCGGCGGATCCGGCCGCCACCACCTGACCGGCGCCATTTACGTTGGCGCCCACCAGGTTTCGTGCGGTGAGCGCGGCCAGAATGAGTTCGAGGTTGGGGTTCATGCAGGCGGCCATCGAGGTGGGTTCCAGCGCACAGGCTGCCCGCATCGCCCGGCCGCGCAGCCCGGCAAGGCTGATCGCCTGCACGTCGGTGACGACGCCGGCGATGGCCGCAGCGGCCAGCTCTCCGATCGAGTGACCGGCCGTCGCGGAGGTGGCGGGAACGTCCAGTCGGCCGGCTGCCAGCAGCGCGGAGGCGACCACTAACGGCTGGGTGATCGCGGTGTCCTTGATCTCGTCGGCATCGGCCGTTGTGCCCCACCTGCGCAGATCCAATTCGGCGGCATCCGACCATTGATCGAGGCGCGCACTCGGGCCGTCGAGCTCGAGCCAAGGGGTGAGCATTCCGGGTTTCTGAGCGCCCTGTCCGGGAGCGACGATGGCCAGCACGCACGCCAGTCAACAGCAGTCGGTCGTTTCCGCTGGTATCGGGGGCTACCAAGTCACACTCCTGCCATTGTGGGAAACCTCTAAATTATTTCGCAGGATCTATCCAATCGCGTCCAAGCCATTCGATGACGTCTGCTGATCGTGCGTCCGGACGTGGGCAGGCCGCGTGGAGCGCTCAGGGTCGCAGCCGGCCGAGTACCAGCGCGACGCGCAAGGCGAACTGGTCCCGACCGTCCCATGGATCGCGCCCGGTGAGCTCGGCGATCCTGCGCAGCCGGTAGCGCATGGTGTTCGGGTGCACGAACAGCGCGCGGGCCGCCGGTTCCAGTGCGCCGGAGTACGTCAGGTAGGTGTCCAGCGTCTCCAGCAGCGGTGAGCCCGGGACGTCGAGCGGGGCAAACACGGTGCGGCGCAAGCGATCCGCCGCTCGAGCGTCGCCGCGGACAACACGCTCGGCCAGCAGCTCGGCCGCGTCGACCGGGCGCGGCGCGGCCGGCCAGGCGC
>JALYVF010000207.1 GCA_030853385.1 Actinomycetota bacterium
CAATCGGCGTGCATCGGCCGCGGGCAGCGGCGTCCCGTCAGCGCCCTGCAGATACAGCACGTCAACCGCCTCGGCGCCCCAGGTGTGCACCAGCGCGCGCACCACCGTCACGCCGGCCGCGGCGATCTCGGCGGCGGCCAGCAGCAGCATTCCGGGTAGGTCGTGTGCCCGGATCTCCAGCACCGTCGACGCCGCCGAGGCGCCGTCGGCCACCGTGACGGTCGGCGCCGGAAAGTTCCCGCGTCGGGCCGCAGTCAGCCGTTTCGCCGCCGCTGCCCTGGCCGCCGTCGGGTCGATCAGTGCTCCCCTGACGAACGATCGCAACGACGCTGCCTCGGGTGGCTCGCCGAATTCCGGTGCCACCAGCCAGGTTTGGAGAGCGATCCCGTCTTCGGTGCGGGTGGTCGCCGATCTGATGGTGAGCCGCTGGGCGGTGAGCGCGCCGGCCACATCGGCCAGCAGCCCTGTCCTGTCCCGTGCGGCCACCAGCACGGTCAGCGCCCCGGCGGCCCGCTCGATCCGGACGTCCGGTTCGGCAGCGGTGAGCAGCTCCGACTCGATTAGCCCGAGCGGCTCCGGGCCGACTGCCGGCCAGCCGTCAAGGGCCGCTCGGGCCTTGGCAGCCAGCGTGGCCAGCTGACTGGCCTTCCAGCTGGACCAGGCGGCGGGGCCGGCGGCGAGCGCGTCCGCTTCGGTGAGCGCCTGCAGCAGGTCGAGCACCCCGACATCGCCAACGGCGTCGGTGACGAGGCTGACGGTCGCGGGATCGTCCGGATCGCGGCGCGGCGCGGTCTCCGCCAGCAACAGGTGATGTCTGACCAGGGTCGACACCACTGCGGTGTCCGCGGTGCCGAGCCCGAGGACGGTGCAGAGGTCAGCGGCCAATGCGGCGCCGGCGACTGAATGGTCCCGGCCGGTGCCCTTGCCGATGTCGTGCAGCAGGGCGGCGATCAGCAGTAGGTCGGGCCGGGCTACCCGGCGCAGCAGTTTGCTGGCCTCGACCGCCGTTTGCACCAGGTGTCTGTCGACGGTGAACTGGTGTACCGGATCGCGCTGTGGCAGCGATCGCAACCGTTCCCAACCGGGGATCAACGAGCTAATCACCCCCACCTGGTCCAGCGATTCCCAGACCGAGATCAGCTGGTGGCCAGACCCCAGCAGCCGGAGCAACTCGTCCAGCGCTGCTGCCGGCCATGGTTGCGGCAGCGGCGGGCAGGTCTTCGCCAGCCGGGCAAGGGTGGCCGGGGCGATAGGGATGCCCGCCTGCGCTGCTGCCGCGGCTGCCCGCAGCGGCAGTACCGGATCGTGGGCCGGATCGGCCGCCCGCGCGAGGACCGCCTCACCGTCCTGTTTCACCACTCCGTCGGCCAGCGGCCGGCGTTCCGGTCGGCCGCCCGCCGTCGGTTGCTGCAGCGCCCTGTGCACCCGATGCCAGGTGAGATCGATCGCGTGGCCGACGGTGCGGCCGATTGCGGCGACCGAGCGCAGCAACTCGTCGGAGTCCGGCAGGCCGAGATAGGCGGCGACACCGTCCTGATCCTGCGCCTGCAGCCGGTCGGTGGAACGCCCGGTCACCAATTGCAGCGCCTCCCGGATGGTGAGCAGTTCGCCGCGCGCTTCTTCCAAGCCCTGGTGCGGACAGTCGGCGACCCAGGAGGCAGCGACCGCCCGCATCACCACCAGGTCTCGCAGTCCGCCGCGGGAGCTCTTCAGGTCGCCGGCGGTGGCAAAGGCCAAGTCACCGCAGCGTTCCCAACGGGCGCGGCACATCTCCAACAGTTCGGGAAGCCGGTTCGGGGCGTCGGCCCGCCAGTCGGCCAGTACCCGCCTGCGCAGCCCCACGCCGAGCTCCGGGTCGCCGGCGATGTGCCGAATATCCAATACTCCCAACAGGTCTGGCAGGTCGGAGCGAGCCACCTGGCGGGCCCCGCCCACCGATCGGACGGCGTGATCCAACCGCACCTTCGAGTCCCAGATCGGGTACCACAGCCGCTGCGCGATCATTTCGGCATAGCCGGCCGGGGTTTCCGATGAATGCAGCAGCACCAGGTCGACGTCCGAGAACGGCGACAGCTCACCGCGGCCGTAGCCGCCGACGGCGACCAGCGCCACCCCCCCGACCGTCACGCCGGCGTTGGTGGCCAGCTCGGTGAGCCAGCCGTCCGTCAGGGTGGCCAGTGCCCGGCTGCGGTCGGGACCGGTGATCCCGGCGCGGACCAACAGCGCGGCGCGCAGGTCGGTGTAGGAGTCCCCGACGTGAGTGGTCATAGCTGCTGCGCTACAACGCTTCTGAGCCGACTTCACCAGTGCGCACCCTGGTGACGGAGTCGACCATCGTGGTCCACACTTTGCCGTCGCCGATCTTCCCGGTATGGGCCGCTTTGACGATCACATCGGTGACGTCGTCCGCGTCGTCGTCATCGACCAGGATCTCCAACCGCACCTTCGGTAAGAGTTCGACGGTGTACTCGGCGCCGCGGTAGACCTCGGTGTGCCCGCGCTGCCGGCCGTAGCCGGAAGACTCGGAAACCGTCATGCCGTGCACGCCGAAGGCGAGCAGCGCGGCCCGCACCTCGTCGAGCTTGAACGGCTTGATCAC
>JALYVF010000237.1 GCA_030853385.1 Actinomycetota bacterium
GAGTACGGCAGCGGCGGCGCGCCGGCGCTGATGGCCGGTCCGCTGGCGGCCGCCCTGGTCGATGCGGTGCGGGCCGACGGCGGCGCACTCTCGATGCAGGACATGGCCGGCTACCGGGTAATCGACCTGCCGGTGTCCGATCAGCCGTTCGGGCTGGGCAGGGTTCGGGCCCGCAGCAACGACCTGGACTGCCTGGTGGGCACGATCGCAGCGCTGGACGTCGGCGCGGTGCTGGCCGGCGAGGCGGCCAGGGCCGCCGCGCTGGTCGCCGCGCTACGGGCACCGGCCCGCAGATCGGAGACCACCTCGGTGGCCGCTGTCGATGCGGACGGAAACGCCTGCGCCGCAACCCATTCGCTCGGTCTGGGCAGCGGAATCTGGACCTCAGGGGTGCACGCGAACTCGATGCTCGGCGAGGGCGAGCTGATCAGGGAGCCGCTAACAGCCGGCGACAGAATGGGTTCGATGATGGTGCCGTTGGTGGTGACGGATCAGGCTGGTGAGCTGCTGACAGCGGTCGGAGCTGCTGGCGGCTCGCGCATCCGTCCGGCGCTGCTGCAGGTGCTGACCAGGGTGTTGATCGAGAACCAGTTGCTGCCGGAAGCTGTTGCGGCACCTCGGTTGTCCTGCACCCCCGACACCGTTCACCTGGAGCCAGGATTCGACTTATCGGTGGCCCCGGCGCTACGTGCGTCGGGCGATCGGGTGGTCGAGTGGGACGCAGCACGGCCCTATTTCGGAGGAGTGTCCGGAGTCGGTCCCGGCGGACCAGCAGCCGATCCGCGGCGCGGGGGAGCTGCGCTGACCATGCCGTCCTGAAGCGACTGCGCCACCGCCACAATCGCGGCGGTGGCGCAGGGGCCTGGTCAGTTCAGGCAGCGACCGCGCGTCGCAGCCGGATGTCGCCGGAGGTGGTCCGGCAGGTGATCTCCAGTCGGCCACCCCGCTTGACATCGGCATCGTCGACGGGGGTGTCCTGACTCGACGGCGCGAGTGGTTCGTCGCTGAGCTCGAAGTCGTTGCGGGTGTCGCCGGCGACGGTCGACAGGTCCAATTTGGCGGCCGAGCCAGCATGGATGCCGATCTCGATGTCCCCGGAGACCGCAGTGGCCTGAATGGATCCGGTGACGGCGTCCCGCAGGTTGATGTCCCCGGAGACCGAGCGGACGAAGACATCCTGCTCCGGCTGCTCGATGCGAACGTCACCCGAGGTGGAGTGGACGCTGATGGCACCGGCGCAGCGCTGCACCGTCACATCGCCGGAGACAGAACGGATCTCGGCGTCGCCACCGATCTCGGAAATTCTGACGTCCCCGGATGCCGACTGCACCAGCGAACCTCGCTCGACCCGATCGGCCTGCACGTCACCTGCGGCGGTCCTGATGTCGAGTCGGTCGGCGCTGCCGGTCACCCGGACATCGGCCGACTGGGTCTGAGTGCGGATACCCGAGCCGGCCGGAGCCGTGATGTGGACGCCGAACGAGGCGCGCCAGCCGGAACGAGCCGGATCGGCGTCCACGATCAGCACGGTGCCGTTCTCCTGCACCCGCAGGTCGACCCGGACGTCGTCCAATACGTCGGTGGCGTTCTCGGTCCGCGAGGTGTCCCGTCGGAAGCTCGACATCAGGTCGTCGATGAAATTGAGCCCGTTGCTGGACAGTTGCACCACGTCGACGGTGGTGGTGGTGGTGTCGGTGAGGTCGATGGTGACGGTGCCGGCGGCGTTTCGCACCTCGACGACGATCGGATCTGGGGTCAGAAAACTCTGCATGACAAAGCCTTTCGGAAAGAGGGGATTAGGTCGGGCTCAGCGAATCAGCCCTGGATCCAGCCGGTGACGTTGCGCCCGGAGCGACGGGAGTTCTTGCCGTGCTTGCCGGATGCCACGCCCTTGACCGAGTCGGAGACGGCGCGCGAGATGTAGGTGTTCAGCGACATACCCTGGTCGGACGCAGCACTCTCGGCCTGGGTCTTCAGGTCGTTGAACAGTCGGACGGTGGTTCTGGACAGCTCGCTGCCGGCTTCGCGCATCGCGTGCCGCAGATCCTCGGGATCCGTCGGGTCGCCGCTACCGGACTTCCACTGGTTGTACTGCTCCGCACTGGCGTCGGCATCGTCGGCGAAGTGCCGCTCGATGGCGATCCGGACGTCCTTGCCGTCGAGCTTGACCTCGACGGTGGTGTCTTCCAGAGCGCCGGTGATCTCCGCGGCCAGGTCGGACAGCGCATTCATCAGGGCGAGCCGAGTACTCGGCTCGACCGCGCCGGCGAGTGCGGCGGCGGTCCGTTGAGTGTTTTCATCACCTAAAGCGGCGGCCTGCAGGAGGTCGCGGCGCAGGGTTTCGATATACGGGGTGAGGTCCATGGCCCCACTATGACACCATTTGTGACGTCACGCAAGCGTTTGTGACGTCACATCGACGTCACGGGGACGGCAGCTGCGCCTTCAGTGCGGCCTGCTGAGCGGCCGACGGACCACTGAGCGGCCGGTAATTGACCTCCAACGCGTCCAACCTGGTGAGGTGCTCGGCCAGCCGTCCGCGAAAATCGACGAAGTCCTTCGCTAGCGGCGACCAGGTGGCCTCGGCGATGGCACACGCCCGCGGGAACGCGAAGTATTCGACCGTCGGCGGATCGGCCATGTACTCGGTCCACAGCTGGACCTGGGCACCCAGAATCTTCTCGTGCAGCGCTGGCTCGAGGTCGGCCGGGATCGGGTCGAAGGCGTACGCATCCGCCAGTGTGGTGACGCTGGGTTGGCTCGGCGGTTCGCCAGCGTCCGCGGACTCCGCCCAATCCAGATAGGTGGCCTGCGCAGGGGCCATCACCACCTCGAGTCCGGCTCTGGCGGCGGCCACACCTTCGGCCGCGTTGCGCCAGGCCATGATCACCGTTCCAGGCTGCGCGCCGCTTTCCAGCAGCTCGTCCCAGCCGACGGTGGTCCGCCCGTTGTCGGCGAGGAAGTCGGTGATCTGCGTCAGGAACCATCCCTGCAGGTCGCGCTCCTGGGTCAGTCCGCGTTCCCGCATCAGCTGCTGGGCGCGCGGGCTAACCTGCCATTGATCGGTCGGGCATTCGTCGCCGCCGATGTGCACGTACTCCTCGTCGAACACCTCGAGCACTTCGGCGAGGACGGCCTTGATCACCTCGACCGTCGACTGCTCGACGTTCAGCACGTCAGTCGAAATGCCCCAGTCCACTCGGACGGCCGGCGGGCTGATTCCGTTACCCAGTAAGGGATATGCCGCGATCGCGGCCGCCATGTGGCCTGGCATGTCGATCTCGGGGACCACCCGGACCTGCTGGGTGGCGGCGTAGTCGACCAGCTCGCGCAGCTCGACCTTGGTGTAGTAGCCGCCGTGCGGCACACCGTCGTAGGAGTGGTCGGGGTAGTACCCGATGACCGACTCGGCTCGCTGCGAACCGATTTCGGCGAGCAGTGGATAGCCGGCGATCTCGATCCGCCAACCCTGGTCGTCGGTGAGATGCAGGTGCAGCACGTTGAGCTTGTGCAGGGCGATGAGATCGACGAATCGTTTGATCCAGGGCAGCGGCATGAAATGCCTGGCGACGTCGAGATGTGCTCCACGCCAACCGAAACGCGGCCGGTCGACGATGTGGACACCCGGAACATGCCATCGGATGGCAGCAGAATCGGTCGCCGAATCGGCGGCCGGCTCCGGGGCGGACAGCAGCGCCTGCGGCGGCAGCAGCAGCCGCAACGACTGCGCCCCGTAGAACGCGCCCGGCGCCCCGGCGGCGACGATCGTTACGCCGGCCGGGTCGACGTCGAGGCGGTATTCCTCCGATGCCAGGCTCTCCTCGAGCTGGAACGTCAGCGCCGGATTGTCAGCACGGGGCCCGGCAACGATCGGCAGCGACCAGCCGCTGGCGGCGGCCAGCACCGAGCGGGTCCAGTCGGCGACCGTGGACAGCTCGGGGTCGGTGACGATGACGGTGGCGGAGGTGAGATCGGCGCCGGCACCGTGTTCTTCGGACTGCAGGGGGCGTGGAATCACCCCGCAATGATGGCAGTGCCGCGCGTTCGCGCTGCAGCCGGAGGGGCGCACCGCCGGTCAACGCGGGCGCGAACCTGGCCGACGCCTACGATGGCCCGATGGTGCCGAAGCGATCCGCGAAGCCAAGCAGGTGACGAATACCGATGCCGACACAGTGCCAGCGGGATCGGTTGGGCCGACCGTTCAGTTGATCGGCCGGACGGAATTCGTTGCACCACACGGTGTTCCGTTCGATACCGACGCCGGCGGCGGCCAAGCCCTCGCGGAGTTCGCCGGCCGGGCCATCTATCAGTCGTGGCAGCGGACGGTTCCGGCCACCGCAACGAACGCGGGGTTTTTGCGTCACCTTATCGAGGTCGGGCACCTGTCGGTTCTCGAGCACAGCAGTGCCACCTTCTACATCGGCGGCATCTCTCGATCGGTGACGCACGAATTCCTGCGACATCGGCACTTCTCGTATTCGGAGTTGTCGCCGCGGACCGCACCCGGTGAGGTGGTCGAGCCGGCTGCCATCGCCGCCGATCCGATTCTGCACCAACGCTTCTCGGCGGCGATCGCCGCCAGCCGGGACGCCTACCGGTTGTTGTTGGAAGGGCTCGAACAGACCGTCGATCGGCCTGATGGAACGCTGGCCGGCAAGCAGGCACGACAAGCGGCGAGGTCGGTGCTGCCGACCGGGCTGGCCACCGCCATCGTGGTGACCGGCAACCTGCGCGCCTGGCGGCACTTCATCGGCATGCGGGCCACCGAGGCTGCCGATGTCGAACTCCGCGCCCTGGCGGTCGCCTTACTGCGGCAACTGCAGCACGTCGCACCGCACGTGTTCGCCGACTTCCGCATCAGCATCCTGGCCGACGGCACCACCACCGCGGCCTCCCCGTTCGTCGGCGACGGCTGACCTCGAGTGACGGCTGACCCGGCGGGAGAGCGACGAATTGCCGAGCGCGTAGGTTCGGATGCATGAGCCTCGCCCGCACCGAACGATCCGCCCTTGCCGATCTACTGGAGCAGGTCGGACCCGCTCAGCCCACCCTCTGTGAGGGCTGGGATACCGGTGATCTGTTGGCCCACCTGCTGGTGCGGGAGCGCCGCCCGGATGCCGCCGCCGGCATGCTCATCAAACCGCTGGCCGGACATTTGACGTCGGTCACTGCTGCCTTCTCCAAGCGGCCGTGGGCGGAGCAGCTGCGGCTCTACCGCGAAGGCCCTCCCGGCTGGAATCCGATGGGTTGGGGCAAGCTCGACGAGTTGACCAACTCGGGTGAGATGTTCGTCCACCACGAGGATGTCCGGCGGGGTGTCGAGGGCTGGAAGCCGCGGGAGCTGGATGCGGCGACCACCGAGGCCATCACCGGCATGCTGGCATCGGGGGCGATGAAGATGGCTACCCGCGGCATCAAGTGCGGGGTGGTTGCCGCGCTGCCCAGCGGTCGGACCATCGAGCTGAAGAAGCAAGCGCCGGCGGTCACCGTGCAGGGCGCTCCGGCCGAGGTGTTGCTGTGGGTCTTCGGCCGTGACGCCTGCCAGGTGAACCTCACCGGTGATGACGCCGCCCTCGCGGCAGCGGCCAGCGGCCATCGCGGGATGTGACGGCTCGTTTGCCGGCGGCCGGCAGCTGCGCTGGGTGATATTTGTTCAGGTAGCTGCTCAGCGCTTGTAGATGAATGCCGGCCGGGTCGAGGTTTTGGACATATCGGCGATCTGCGCCAAGGTGACGGCGCGGAAACCGATCACATGCTGGAAAACGCGGTGCCCGGGCCAGGCGTTCCGTTGGGCCTCGGCCCTGGCGAGATTGTTGCGGGCGAACCGAGCGTCCGCCTCTGCGCTCTCCGCCTTGTGGCGTAGCTCGTCGACCATTGCTGTGTAGGCGTCGTCGATCATTGCCCTGGCCAGCCGATCTTGTGGGTTGTTGGCCATCTGACCCTCCGCTGCCGGCCAGTGTCCGCCTCAACCAGCGGCTGCGCCACCGCACACGGCGTCGATCAGCCCGGCGAGAAGTGCGGTGCGGCGGGGAATCTCGGCCACCACCACATGTTCGGTGTCGGCGTGCGCACCGCCGCCGACCGCCCCCAGTCCGTCCAGCGTCGGACAGCCGACCCCGGCGGTAAAGTTGCCGTCCGATGCGCCGCCGACCGAAGTCTGTTGCAGCACGCCGGAGCCGAGCTGCTCGGCCAACCGCTGCGCCAGCGCGAACAGCGGCTGGCTGCCGGCCCGTTCCATCGGCGGCCGGTTGATCCCGCCGGTCACCGTCACCGCGGCGCCGGGAACCGTGGATCGCAGCCCGGACATCGCCGTGTGTACTCGGTCCTGTTCGTCGCGGGTCCACGCCCGCGAGTCGACGCTGAGCACCGCGGCGCCTGGCACGGTGTTGCTGGTGGTGCCGGCAGTCAGCGCTGTCGGCACCACACTGGTGCCGGCCGATGCGTCGCCGAAGTCGTTGATGGCCAGCACCTGTGCGGCGATCTCGACCCCGGCATTGATGCCCTTCTCCGGTTCGAGTCCGGCATGCGCCGCCCGGCCGGTGGCCGAGACCTGGTACAGCGACACGCCTTTCCGCCCGGTCTTCAGGGCGCCGGCGTCGGCACTGGCCTCCAGTACGAACGCGGCCGTTGCCGACCGCGCCTCCTGCTCGATCAGCGCCCGCGAGGTCGGCGAACCGATCTCCTCGTCACCCGTTACCAGCAACGTCACCGCCGGGAAGGTGCCGGCCGCGCCCAATAGTGCGAGGGCGTGGAACGCCATCACCAGTCCGGTCTTCATGTCGAAACACCCTGGGCCGTACAGCATCCCGGCGTCCACCCGATAGGGCAGTCGCTGTCGGGTGCCGATCGGCCACACGGTGTCTTGATGCGTCACCAGCAGCACTCGCGTTGTCGACTCCACCGCGACGGGGTCGTCGCCGCCCAACCGCCATCGCAGGTGCGTCCGACCGTCCAGCACGATCCGTTCCGCGCCGCCACCGAGATAGCCGGCGCCGATCTCGTCGACCAGTGCGGCGCCGGCCGCGACCGCGGCCAGGTCGGCGGTCGGTGTCTCGCAGCAGATCAGCCGCTGCAGATCGTGCAGCATCCGGGGCAGCGCCGCGGTGGCGCGGGCGAGCAGGTCATCGGTCACCGGGTGTTCTCCAGGTCGAGTGGGTGGCGGGAATCCCGTTCATGGTCGCAGTGCGCCGGATGTCAGGTCCACGCGGGCGAGAAGTAGATTGAGGGCTATGACAGCGCTCGCTGCCGGGCCGGCCGGGAAACCCGGGCAGCCATTCGGCACCACCCTGACGGCCATGGTCACCCCATTCGACGCGGCCGGAAAGATCGACCTGGCCAAGGTCGGCGAGCTGGCCACCCGGCTGGTCGACCAGGGCAACAACGGCCTGGTGGTGAACGGCACCACCGGTGAATCCCCGACCACCTCGGACCAGGAGAAGTCGGCGATCATCCGCGCCACCGTCGAGGCGGTGGGGGACAGGGCCACCATCCTGTCCGGCATCGGCACCTACGACACGGCGCATTCCATCCAGCTGGCCAAGGCTGCCGAGCGCTCGGGTGCGCACGGCGGTTTGCTCGTCACGCCCTACTATTCGCGCCCACAGCAGGCGGGGCTGCTGGCGCACTTCACCGCCGTCGCCGACGCGACAGGGCTGCCGATCATGCTCTACGACATCCCACCGCGATCGGTGGTGGCCATCGCCCCCGACACTCTTAAGAAGCTGGCCGAGCATCCGCGGATCGTCGCGGTGAAGGACGCCAAGGGTGATCTGCAGGCAGGCTCGGAGGTGATCGCCGCCACCGACCTGGTGTACTACTCGGGTGACGATCCGCTGACGCTGCCATGGATCAGCGTGGGCGCCGTCGGCATCGTGTCGATCATCGCGCACGTGGTCGCGCCGCACGTCAAGGCCCTTGTCGACGCGGCGAATTCCGGCGACTTCGCCACCGCCAGACGGATCCACCAGGCACTGATGCCGGTCCACCGGGCGATGAGTCGCACCGGCGGCGGTGCCGGGTTGGTCTTCGCCAAGACTGCCTTGCAACAGACCGGATTTGACGCCGGCACACCACGGCTGCCGCAGCTGCCGGCCACCGGTGAACAGGCTGTGCAGATCGCCGCCGACATGGCCGAACTCGCCCCATTGGAGTCACTCAGGGCAGAATCCACAGGGTGACGTCACGAGCAGCTAGATCGTCCGGCCGAACCAGCACCGCCGATTCGTCAGCGGTGACCGCGCAGAAACCCGAATTGGCCCCGCCCAGACTCAAACCGGGGACGCTGCGGATCGTGGCGCTCGGCGGCATCGGCGAGATCGGCCGCAACATGACGGTCTACGAACTCGACGGCCGGCTGCTGGTGGTCGACTGCGGGGTGCTGTTCCCGGAGGACGGCCAACCCGGTGTCGACCTGATCCTGCCCGACCTGCGGCTGGTCGAGGATCGCGTCGAGGACATCGAGGCGGTCGTCATCACTCACGGCCACGAGGACCACATCGGAGCGCTGCCCTGGCTGCTGCGGCTGCGCAAGGACCTACCGGTGATCGGCGCCCAGTTCTCGCTGGCGCTGATCGCCGCGAAATGCAAGGAACACCGGATCACCCCGAACCTGCGGGTGGTCAAGGAGCGCGAGCGACTCCAGGTGGGTGGCTTCGACCTGCAGTTCTTCGCCGTCAACCACTCGATCCCCGATGCGCTCGCCGTCGGTATCAGGACCGCTGCCGGCACCGTGCTGCACACCGGCGACATCAAGCTCGACCAGCTACCACTGGACGGCAGGCTCACCGACCTCGGCGGCTTCTCCAAATTCGGTGACGAGGGCGTCGACCTGTTCCTGGTCGACTCCACCAACGCCGAGGTGCCGGGTTTCGTGGCTCCCGAGCGGGAGATCGGGCCGGTGCTGGACAACTACATCCGGTCGGCGCCGCAACGGGTGATCGTCGCCTCGTTCGCCTCGCACGTGCACCGGGTGCAGCAGATGATCGACTCGGCCCAGAAGTACGGCCGGAAGGTGGCTTTCGTCGGCCGGTCGATGGTCCGCAACATGCAGATCGCCCAGGAACTCGGCCTGCTGACGGTGCCGGACGGGCTGGTCCGCAGCCTGGAAAAGGCGCTCGACCTGCCGCCGGAGCAGGTGATGCTGATCTCCACCGGCTCCCAGGGCGAACCGCTGTCGGCGCTGTCGAGGATGTCCCGTGGCGATCACCGCAGCGTGAACCTGCAGTACGGCGACACGGTGATCCTCGCCTCGTCGATGATCCCCGGCAACGAGACCAGTGTCTTCACCGTGATCAACGAGCTGGCCAGGATCGGCGTCACGGTGATCCACCAGGGGGTTGCGAAGGTGCACGTCTCCGGACACGCGTCGGCGGGCGAGCTGCTGTATCTGTACAATGCGGTGCGGCCGAAGAATGTGATCCCGGTACACGGCGAATGGCGGCACCTGCGGGCGAACGCGAAACTTGCTGTGGCAACAGGGGTTCCGTCCGATCGGGTGGTGCTCGCCCCCAACGGCACCGTGGTCGATCTGACCCGTGGACGGGCCAAGATCGTCGGGCATATCGACGTCGGCATGGTCTACGTGGACGGCAACGCGGTCGGTGACGTCGGCGAGAACACGCTGTCCGACCGGCTGATCCTCGGCGAGGGCGGCTTCATCTCGATCACGGTGGCGATCGATTCGCACACCGGCAGGGCCGTCGCGTCGCCGACGCTGTCCGGCCGGGGATTCTCCGACGACCCGAAGGCGCTGGACGCCGTGGTGCCGTTGGTGGAGGCCGAGTTGGCGCGCACCGAGGCCGACGGCATCACCGATCCGCATCGAGTGGCACAGCAGGTCCGCAGAGTGGTCGGCCGCTGGGTGAGCGACACCTATCGCCGCCGGCCGATGATCATCCCGACGGTGATCGATGTCTGACGGATTCGTCTACCACTACACGACGGCCGCCGACTGGGAACGCTCGGTAGCGGCCGGGGAGCACTTGGTGTCCGGTCGCGGAATGACGTTGCAGGATCACGGCTTTATCCATTTTTGCGAGCAGTCGCAGCTGGCGGGGGTCTGGCACCGGTTCTGGACGGCCGAGACCGCACCGGTGATGCTGCTGACCGTCGACAAGAATGCGCTGCCGACGCCGATCGTCGACGAGAACACCTCAGGCGGCACTGAGCTGTTCCCGCACCTGTACGCACCGCTCCCGGTGGCGGCGGTGGTCGACGTGCAACCGGTCGATGCCGATGGCCGGCCGCAGCGCTAACCTGCCCGAGTGAGCACCCCGACCGTTGAACGCCACCGAGACTTCGAGCGATTCCTGACCTTCATCGACGCCATCGTGGCGATCGCCATCACCTTG
>JALYVF010000244.1 GCA_030853385.1 Actinomycetota bacterium
GCTCCCTCGGCGCGGTGGGACAAGTTGGCCGGCCAGGCTGACACGCGCACGCGTACGCGGCGCCAGCGATGCCCGTTGGTCACGCTAGTCACACGCGTCCCACGAGGCCCGCAGACACGCGGGGGAGCTCCCGATACGCCACCCGTGTTGACGCTTCTATGTTTGTCAAGGTGAAGCGTTCCCGGTTTTCTGCTGCCTCGGTGTTGGCGGCACCGGGTGGTGCGCTGGCGTGATGGTTTGCGGCATCGGGGCTGTGGGGTCAGGTGGCGGCGAGTAGCTCGTCCAGTGTGATCAGGGTGTCACAGTCGGGGCATGCGCCGCCGGGGCCGAGGCGGGTGGCGAAGGTGTTGCAGTCCTCGCAGCGTTGCTGGCCGAGGTAGCGGGTGTCGCAGTCCGGGCAGGTGTAGATGGTGCCGGTGCGGCGTGATCGCGGTGGGGGTAGCGCGGGGTCGATGGTGGCTGCGGGAGGGGCGTGTCGTCGGCGGTAGGCGGCTTGCCGGCAGGCCTGGTCGCAGTAGGCTCGCCGTCCCTGAGCTGTCGGCAGCGGCTGCTGGCAGGCTCGGCATCGTCGTGGTGGGGTGTTCACCGAACCGATTCTATCGTCACGCTGTCGTCACCCGACGGTGTTGTCGAAGCCGTTTCATGCTCGGTGGGGGTGGCGTCGTCCAGCAGGCTGTGCAGACGCTTGTTCGTTGGACCAGTGCAGGTAGTTCATGGTCAGCGTCTCCACGTCGGCGAGCCGGCGCAGCGGACCGGATCGGAACGGCTCGTGGTCCGGGTCTGCGCGCCGCGAACCACGCCGCGCATACTCTCGCCGCGCATCAGCCGGTCCACGGCCGGCCTGCCGATGTCGGGGAAACCGTTGCGGCGCAGCCACCCGGTCATCTTCCTGCGTCCCCACAGGAACGGTTCAAGGTGTCAGGACACTTTCCAGGGTGCGGAAGAGTTCGCGGGCGATGTAGCGCTTGAGTACGCGGCGGATGTGGCCGGGTTTAGTTCCTTCGGTGGTCCGCCGGGCGATGTAGGCGCGGGTGCGGTCATCGCCGCGGGCTCTGGTCATCGCGATGGTGTGCAGGGCGCGGTTGAGTTGCCGGTCGCCGCCTCTGTTGAGTCGGTGGTTGGTGCTGCGGCCGCTGGACATCGGGATCGGGCTGGCTCCGGACAGCGCGGCGAACGCGGCTTCGTTGCGGCACCGGCCGTGGTGGGAATAGGACATGATGGCCTGGGCTGCGCTGATCGGGCCGACGCCGTACAGGTCGGTCAGCGTCGGGGCTATTTGGTCGACGAGCTGTTGGATCTGTGTGTTGTTGGTTCGTAGTTCGATGCCCAGTCGGATGACCTCGGCGGCGAGGCTGCTGATCTCGTCCCGACGGATCCAGGTTTGCAGGTCTTCGGTTTCTCGTTCGAGGGGGTCACGTTGGGCCAGTAGGACCAGGTGCCCGGCGTCCAGCGGGTGTTGCCCGAGCTGACGCTCGGCCTGGGTACCGGTCAGCAGCAGCGCGTACAACGCGTTGATCGTGCGGGTACGGGTGTCTGATCGCATGGATCGGGCATTCATCAAGATTCGCAACGCCTCTCGTGGCCCGTCCGCGCGCGGTTCGACGGCCCGGTCGGTGTCCATCCGTAACACACTCAACGCGGCGAGCCGGGCGTCGCCCTCATCAGTTTTGCCGCGGCGGCGTTCTTCCCGGCGGGGCCGTTCGACCTCCACAACCCGGTAGCCGGCCTCGGTGAACGCCCGGCACAACCCGATGCCGTAGCTGCGGGTGCCTTCCAACCCGATCACCACCCGTGCGGACCCGGCCCGCTCGGTGATCCACTGCAGCGCGGTCGCGTACCCGGTCACGCTGTCGGCGATGGTGATCTTCGACGTTGGGACACCGGCCGGTGTCATCATCGCGAGGTAGTGGTTGTCCTTGTGGGTGTCACCCCCGATGACGAGATCGACGACTTCTGCGAACATGGTCATGTGGCCTCACGTTCTCCTTCCAGGACGACATGCTGAGGTCAGCGGCGTCGGCCTGGGTGAACGCACCTTCGGCATATCTGTGATGAGTCACGCCCAGCGAAAGCCAGGCGGACAGGCTTCTGATCAAGCCAGACGGTGAGCCAGGCCGGCGCCGGCACCCAGCAGCGACAAGTCAACACAAAGACACGCCGAAACGGCCAGATCATGGCTGAGTCAGCCACCGAGTACCGACACCGATCCTGACAGCGAACACACCGGAACGCCGCCCGCTAACACTCACAGATCATGAAGATTTGTTCACGCCACCAGGATCAAGCAGAGAACCGTGCCCGCCGCCACATCCTCACCGGTCCACCCCTGTTGTTGACTCACTCATCGACCTAGACGGTATGGGTGACCCGCGTTGCGGGGGTGGGGTCGCGGGTCGGGGCCCCGCTCACAAAGATCGTGGGTTACCGGGCAGGGGCGGCCTGCCTGGCCTATCCAACATTTGTGGGAGGCCCCGATGAGAGATCAGCGTACGAGTGTCGGTCTGGATGTGCACGCCCGATCGGTGGTGGCGGCGGCGATCGACGAGGAGACGGGCGAGGTGACGCGGCAGCGGTTGACGCCGGCGTTCGGTGATATTCACCGGTGGCTGGCAGAGCTGGACGGCCCGGTCGCGGTGACGTATGAGGCGGGGCCGACCGGCTTCAGGTTGTACAGAAGTCTGACAGCGCAAGGGATTTCCTGTGTGGTCGCGGCGCCGTCGAAGTTGCAACGGCCGGCCGGGGATCGGGTCAAGACGGACGCGAACGATGCGTTTCATCTGGCCAGGCTGCTGCGGCTGGGTGAGATCACCGCGGTGGCGGTGCCGTCACTGGAGCAGGAGATGGCGCGGGATTTGGTGCGTGCCCGTGAGGACTGCCGCGGTGATCTGATGCGTGCCCGGCACCGGCTGTCGAAGCTGTTGCTGCGGCACGGCATGGTCTATTACGGCGGGGCGGCGTGGACCGGCAAGCATGACGTGTGGCTGCGCGGTGAGGCCAGCGCGGCCCTGCCGGGACACGGCACCCGGCTGGCGTTCGACGCCGGCTACCAGACGGTCCGGATGATCTTGGCTCGCCGGGAGGAGTTGGACGGCGAGATCGCCAAGATGGCCGCGGCGAGCCAGTACACGCCGGTGGTGGCTCGGCTGGGCTGTCTGCGTGGCATCGGCACCCTGACCGGGTTCGCGTTAGCGGTGGAGATCGGCGACTGGCACCGAATGACCGGGCGGACAATTGGCTCGTTCGTCGGTTTGACCCCGGCGGAGTACTCGTCCGGCACCTCGCGCTCACTGGGGCCGATCACCAAGGCCGGTAACGGGCACGTGCGGCGCCTTTTGGTCGAGGCCGCCTGGCACCACCGGCCCCGCTACACGGTCGGTGCGGCGCTTCGGGCCCGGTGGGGGGCCGCACCGGCCCCGGCGCGGGCCCGTGGCGATGAGGGCAACCGCCGGCTGCATCGCCGCTGGGTCGGTTTCATCGACCGGCACAAGCGCGGCACCGTCGCGAACACGGCGATCGCCCGTGAACTGGCCGGCTGGTGCTGGTCGCTGGCAGTCATGGACGAGTAGCTGCCCGCAAGCTCGTTTCGCTGCCTGGCCGGTGGTGGCAGCGCGTGGAGTGACCCGCGACTCGACTATGAACAGCTCGGTAGTGGTTCCACCACAACGGGTTACGTTCGATCCTAGACAAGCGGAAACACTCCAGCCGAACCACCGTAATGCGGTAGCCAACCCGCGGATATCAGTCTGACCGTGCGTCGATAACCGACACGCTCACCACTGGCCGCAGCGAAACGACGAGGCGCCCGCCCCCTGGATCAAGGGAGCGGGCGCCTCAACCTGCCCACTTGACAAAACCCACCACATATGAGTCGACGAGTTCGTATTGCCCACCCAGCTGCTGATCCCGGCCCGGGCCATGGTCGTTGATCCTGAGCTCTCTTCAGCCTGCTGGCGCCGACAGGCTCGGGGACCACCCGAGCGCCGAATTGAACTGCTCGGTGATGCCGATGTCGTCGATGCGCTGGACGTCGCGTCGCTCTCGCGCGCGCCGGGCGTACGCCTCAGCGTCTCCCGCTTCGAGCGCCGCGATCGTCTCGGCGAGGAACTCGGCGAGGGGCATCGCCCGCGGATCGGTGAGGTTGACCGACTGCAGGCCGGTGCGGGTGAACGGCGGAGCGACCTCGATCACCTCGGGTCCAGTGCCGCCAAGGCGGTAACGCAGCGACAGCGTGTAGGAGTGCATCGCCGCCTTGGTTGCGGAGTAGAGCGACGATGACGCGAGGGGGGCGTAGCCGAGCATCGAGGTGACGTTGACGATTGCGGCATCCGGTGTCGCTCGGAGATGCTCGATGAAGGCGGAGATCATTCGGATCGGGCCGAGGAGATTCGTCGCGACGACGCGGGTCAGCGTCTCGTCGTCGACCGGAGCGGCGGGGTCGTCGTCGGGCATCACACCCGCGTTGTTGATCAGGATGTTGAGTTCTGGATGTTGTTGCAGAACCTGCTGTGCGGCGGCGGCGATGCTGGCCGGGTCGGATACGTCGAGCGCGAGGGTGTCGATTCCAGGGTTGGCGTCCGCGACGTCGGTGAGCGCTTGGGCACGTCGTCCAGCCACGATGACGGTGTTGCCGCGCGCGTGCAGAGCCTCGGCGAGTCCCCGGCCGATGCCGGAACCGGCGCCGGTGATGAGGATCGTGCTCCCGGCGAGCTTCATTCGGGCGCCTGTTGATAGCTGCTCCACTCGCGGCGGACGAACTGTTCGAACGACGTCGGCTCACGCTGCAGTAGCCAGGTCAGCACGTTCGGGTTGCCGAGGAAGTCGTGGGCGCTGTAACGAGAGCTGATCGAGCGGAGTACCGCGAGCTGGTGCGTCGAGTCCGCCGGGTCGCCGTCGCCGTCGCCGTCGCGGTCGCCGAGGCGGGCGCCGTCGCGGTCGCGGTCGCCGAGCCACGCTTTCGCATAGGTGTCGGCGTCGATCTCCTTGACCGCGATGTCGCGATCGAGCACCTTCGAGATGATGGCGCCGAGCTCGACTGCGGTGTAGCGGCCGGGCGCTACCAGTTCGTACGTTGCAGCGGCGTGGCCCGCGCTGTCCGTGAGCGCCATCACCGCAACGTCCGTCACATCATCGAGGTCGACGAGCGACTGCCGCCGGTCAAGGGACCACGACAGCTCGAACACTCCTCGCTCGAATGCCGGCCGCAGCTTGAGCGGCAGCATGTAGTTGGCGGGCTGCAGAATTGTGAACTCCAGATCGGCAGCGAGCAGGTGCTCCTCGACGTCACGCTTGATCTCATGCTGGACAAGGTCGGTGACGATGGAATGGAGCACCGAGCTGAAGACGAAGTGCTCGACACCCTCGGCGCGGGCGGCGTCGACGAGTGCGATCCCGATCTCGCGTTCGCGGGGATGCAGCGTCGGCCCGACGTGGTACACCTTCTGCACGCCGCGTATCGCTCGCCGCAGCACCTCCGGGTCGCTGATATCACCGATCACCACGTCGTCGACACCTGCCGCGCGAAGGCGGTCAGCGGATGCCTCGGACTGGACGGCGGCTCGCACGTCGAGGCCGGCTGCGACCAGCTTCGGGACGAGCAGCTTGCCCTGATTCCCGTAGGCCGCGGTGACCAGGATCATCCGACGTCCCTGACCCGCTCGCCGGCGATCCACACGCCGCGGATGCTGCGGGTAGCCGCGATATCGACGGTCGGGTCGTCCGCCAGCAGCACAAGGTCGGCACGCAGTCCAGCCGCCACCCGGCCGCGGTCGGCCAGCCCGAAATGCTCGGCGGCGACCGAGGTGGCTGCGTCCAGCGCCTGAGCGGCCCTGAGCCCGGCATCGACCAGCAGTGCGAGCTCGTCGTGCAGACTCTCACCGAACGCTGGTGACGCCGGCGCCGCCGGTGTCGCGTTCGCGTCGGTGCCCGCAATGATCGGCATTCCCGCCGCGTGCAGCGCGGTTACCGACACTCGGGCAGGCTCGTATGCGGGTCCGGAAATGCCGCGCGCCGTCAGGTTCTCCACGATGCCCTGCATCATGGTGAGCGTCGGCACGATCACCGTGCCGCTCGCGGTGAGTTCCGCGGCCTGCGCCTGGCTGACCGGGTGGTCGAGCGGTGCGTGGGTGAGAATGTCGACCCCGGCGCGCTGCGCCATCAGGACGGCGTCCGACCGCGACGCGTGTGCCACCACCTTGAGATCGCGTGCGTGGGCCGCGGACACCAGCGCATCGACCGTCTCCTGGTCGAAGCCGGGCAAGTCGATGACGACCTTGATGTAGTCGGCGCCCTGCTCCACGTGACGGGAAATCCAGGAGTCGACGTCTGCCACTCCTGCCACCAGCGCCTCCGCGGCGGCCGGGACGTCCTTCATCCGGGCAGCGTGCGCGCTGGTCGGCGAGCTCGCGGCGATCAGCGGACTGCGGATATCGGTGACTCCTGGCTTCCCGCGCAGCGCCGCCACCAGCGGAGCGGGAGAGCTCATGTCCATGCCGCTGGTGACGCCGTAGGCGGCCAGCGTGCTGAGGGTTTCCAGCCCGTACAGGTGGATATGGCAGTCGATGAGTCCTGCTATCAAGTACCCACCAGCTGCCACCTGCTGCCCGTCTTCGGGTTCATTCCCAATAACGCCGCCGTCAATGACGACGTCTTCAGGATCGCCGAAAGCTCCGTCCCGGTAGACGTGGACCCCGCTCAAGACGCTGCGAGTCATACCGTTCCGCCCTCCGCGGCCGCCAGCGCAAACTCCAGCTGCGACCGTTGGAACTCGGCGCTAGGCAAGTGGAAATCAATGCAGTGCCCGCTACCGAGCTGCAGTTCGGCGTCGATCGATGCCGCCGCCGTGAATCCGGCGCGGAACTCGTCGACCTCGTCCTGGCTGGTCACCCACAGGTGGTCGAACTCGCCCTGACGATGATGCACCGGCACGGTGACCTGGCCGCACACTTCCGCACGGCGGGCGATCCAGCCGCCGGTGACGTCGAGCAGCTCGGCCTTCGGGACGAGCGTGTTCGACGGGTAGCTGGCAGCTGGCATCGCGTCGTCGTAGGTCGAGTCGGGACCGAACATCAGCTGGTCCTTGAGCGCCACGGGCAGGTCGATCATCGGAATGTCCGGCAGCGCTGCCCATGCCCCCGCGGACTCAGGGGGAACGCGGACCAGGCATCCGGAGGTCGCGAGGCCGAGGAGTGGCCACGACTGCGGCGTCGCCGCGATCTTCGTGGCAACCGCAGCGCCGATCGAGTGCCCGATGAGCACGATGCCCGGGGCGGTGTCGTGGTGCTCTTCCCAGATGGACCCGATCGCGTCGCCGATGACCTCCGCGTTGGCGAAGATGATGGACTCGTCGCTGCTCAGCGGGCTCGATCCGAGGTAGTTCGGTCGGTCGAGCGCGATCACGGGGACGCCGAGTGTCGAGGCACCGTCGAGCAGTGAGTGCCCAGGGATGTCGAAGTACTCGGAGCTGTACGTTCCGCCATGGAGCGCGATCACCAGCGGTGCGCCGGAGCGAGTTTCGAGGTCGGGGACGGCGTTGGTGCGACCGGTGAATACGCGACCGGCTGCGGCGGTGTGGGTGAAGGAAGCGGACATCGTCGTCCTTTCATGTTCGGGTGGCTGGGAACGGTCAGGTCGTCAGGCTTTCGCGCACCCGCGATGCGACGGCCAGGGACGCGTCGAGATCACGGTGCTCAGCGCGGAGGGTGAGGATGCCGGCACCGCGGTGCTCGGTCGCGAGTTCGGCACTGCGGGCGATGACGAGGAAGTGGAAGTGCGGAAAGTTCTCGCCGAAACTCATGAAGTAAACGGTCGGAGCGCCGGTGGCTCGCTGGATCGCCGCGGTCACCCGCTGCGACAGCGGACCGAAGTCGACGAGTTCGGCGGCGGTGGGTCCCGACCATCCTTCCGCATGCCGACGGAGGCGCAGGAAGAACCATCCGGGAACGTCGTAGCCATCGGCTACCTCGCACGACCATGCCTCGTCGCGGAAAACAATGGCCGCCTCGGACGCACCCTCGAGATCGCAGGGCAAGCAGGCACCCACCGACATCAGCGTCTCCCGCCTCGCTATTCGCTATGATATATCGTAGATGGTAAGCGGTTTGCTGAGAAGTGCGCAAGGCGCGATCGCTCAGTGGGCTTCGATTGCTCGAATGTGGTCGCGGATCCGATCCTCGTTGACGGACAGATGCTGACGCAGCGCTCCCACCATGGCCTCGGCGTCATCGGCGAGCGCGGCATTCCTCAGCAATCGATGCTTCACGTATCGACGCTGGCGCTCATCGTCGGTGATCTGCGTCGGATCGAAGACCAGGTGGGTGTACCGCTCGGCGGCCATCCACAGGGTATGCAGCACCCGCTCGTCCCAGGCGTTGGCTGCCGGATGCACGAGTGCCTCGTGGAAGTCGTAGTGTGCCTGCCATGCCACCTCCGGATCGCGATGTCGGCTCGCCTCGAGAAGCGCGTCCAGACGGTCGATCTCGGCGGGACTGCGTCGTCCGGCCGAGGCGCCGGCCAGCGGCAGTTCGACCAGATAGCGCAGTCGATAGATTGCCTCGAGATCGCTGGTGCTCAGGATGGCGACGCTGGCGCTGCGCGCCTGCCGTAGCACGATCAGGCCTTGTGACTCGAGTCGACGAAGCGCCTCCCGGATCGGGATGTGGCTCACACCTAGCTGCGCCGCCAAGTCGCGGATGGAGAACTGCTCGCCGGCGGGCAGCGCACCAGTGAGAACTGCCCGGCGAATCTCCGAGGTCACCAGGTCGACGGCAGAGCTGTTCGCGTCCACCACCGAACGGACTTGTCCTGCTGGCGCCATCCGGATCTCCCTGCGTTGCTCGGATCTTGATGGTGTCACCCGTCAAAGGATCCTTGCGGTGTCGTCATCATCATCGCTACTTTATAAGATATATTCTCCCGGCCAAGATGACGACAACGACGCGATGCTCCGCGACCTCCGCCGTCGAACTCGACCTATGCGAGGCGATTAAAACACCCGGTGACCACCGCAGACCGGCTCTCTAGCGCAGCCGCAAGACCACCCGTCCCGGACCACACCGCAAAGGAGACAGTGAAATGCCCGAGAACAGAGCCAAGGATCGGCCTGTCAACGCCCCGAAGCTGCACCACACCACGTTCACCACCCTGCGGATGGCGGAGATGGTCAGCTGGTACGGACTCGTGTGTGGGCTGCGTCCGATGTTCCAGAGCGACGAGGCATCGTGGCTGACGAACGATGAAGCGAACCATCGCATCGCGCTGCTGTCTCCACCAGGACTCAAGCATCCCACCGACAAGGGTCATGAGACCGGCATCCACCACACCGCGTTCGAGTTCTCGACGTTCGACATGTGGCTCAACAACTACGTTCGGCTGCGCAATCACGAAGTCCTGCCCTGGCTGACGCTCGACCACGGCATCACCATGTCGGTCTACTACCAGGACCCCGATGGAAACGGCGTCGAGATCCAGGTCGACGGCTTCGGCGACTGGGCCGACTCCAGCGAGTGGATCGCGAATGCCAAGGAGTTCGCCGAGAACCCGATCGGTACCTTCTTCGATCCCGAGAAGATCGTCGCCGCCCGCGAAGAAGGGTTGTCGTTCCAGGAGATCCACCAGCGCGCCAGGGCGGCCGAGTACCTTCCAGCGGTCGTTCCCGAGGACATCTTTCTGCCCGAGGTCTGGTGACCGATCCGCAGCGTGCGGATCGTCGAGACGAGCTGGTGCGGTGACGACTGCATGAGCGCAACACCTGTGCTGGTCGTCGGCGGCGGCCCGGTCGGCCTGACGGCGGCGCTCGAACTCGCCCACCACGGTGTCTCGACCGTCGTCGTCGAACCCCGGGCCGCCGTGGATCACTCCCGCCCGCGGGCCAAGACGACGTCGGCACGCAGCATGGAGCTGTTCCGTCGGACGGGAGTGGCGGATGAAATCCGCCGCCGGGCCGCCATCCCCGTTGACTGGTCAGATGAGATCCGGTTCTGCACGACGGTCAGCGGAGCCGAGATCACCCGGCTGACGGGCACGCTGGGTCTCGAGCTGGTCGGGTCGCCGCTCACATCGGAGGCGGCTCAGCAAGTCACCCAGCCGGTAGTCGAAGAAGCTCTGCGCGCGGTCATCGAGCGGGAACCCCTGGTGACGACGTTGTTCGGCCGGCGTGCCGTGGCGGTCGAGCTGGACGCAGTCAGGCCGAGCGTTACGATCGTCGACGCACTCGGGGACCTCGACGTCGTCGAGTGCGAGTACCTGATCGGCGCGGACGGATCGCGCAGCGTCGTCCGGGAAGCGCTGGGGGCGCGCTACGTCGGCGCGCCTGGAGGGCGACCGAATGTCAACATCACGTTCCGCTCGACACAGCTGGCGGAAGTGTTGCGCGACAGGCCGGCTGTCCACCACTGGGTGCTCAACCCCGCCGCTCCAGGAGTGGTCGGTCCGCTCGATCTGGCGGGCAACTGGTGGGCCATCGCGACCGGGACGGTGGCGATCTCGGACGACGCGGAAGCCGTGGCCCTGGTGCGGGGCCTCATCGGGGACGACGTGGACGTCGAGGTCATTGCGACTGACCCGTGGCAGGCACGGCTGCTGCTCAGCAACTCGTACGGAAGCAACAGAACATATTTGGTGGGCGATGCCGCGCACCAGAATCCACCGTGGGGTGGCCATGGGTACAACACCGGCATCGGCGACGCCGTCAACCTTGGCTGGAAGGTTGCCGCCGTCTTGCAGGGCTGGGCCCCCGCCGCGCTGCTGGACAGTTACCAGGCCGAGCGCCGCCCCGTCGCCGAGCAAACGATCGGCCTCGCGGCATCCAACATGCGTGCACTGTCCATCGACCTCGGCAACGCCGCGATCATGTCGCCGGGAACGGACGGTGAGACTGCGCGGGCCGCCGCCGCCGCGGTGATTCCGGTGGCAAAGAGATCCGAGTTCCACAGCCTCGGCCTGGTGCTCGGGTACGGGTACGGTCCGGATGCCGCGGCGCAGGCGCCGAGTACCGACGTCTATCGGCCACAGGTGCGGCCGGGGAACCGCCTTCCGCACGCACGCTCCGCGGACGGGAGTTCGCTGTTCGATCTACTGGGCCGCGAGTTCACCGTGCTCGGGCCCGCTGCCGCGGCGCAGCCGCTCATCGAGGCCGCGGTGGAACGCGGCATACCGATCTCCCATGCCGACCCACACATGCACGGGTTCGCTCCGGTGGACGCGGAGAACGTGGTACTGGTGCGACCGGATCAACACATCGCATGGTGCGGGCAACCAACGGACCAATCCAACGACCCACTGAACGAGCAACTGATCCATCCACGCACGATCATCGAATCCGCAATCCGTGGATTTCCCGCATATCCGATCACAACGAACGCCTGACGCCCGACCGCCGACGAGAGGAACACTCATGCGCATCGCCAATATCCGAGGACGACTGAACCTCATCGAGGGTTCGGTCGCGGTCGATGTCGAGACCGCCAGCGGAGGGTCCTTCGGCGCAGACCCCGCCGCGATCTACCCGAGGTGGGCCGAGTTCGCTGAATGGGCCGCCGGGCACGCCGTCGCGGGCGATCCAGGCGCGACGTCATTCGAGGATGGCGATCTCGGTGCACCCTCACCGGGCGCCCGTCAGGTCTTCGGCATCGGGCTCAACTACGCCGATCACGCCGCCGAGGCTGGCCTGCCGATCCCGGAGCATCCGGTGGTGTTCACCAAGTTCGCATCCTGCGTGACAGGGCCGGTGACGGATGTGCCGCTTCCGGGCGCGACGGTGGACTGGGAGGCAGAGCTTGTGGTGGTGATCGGTCGCGGCGGTCGACACATCGCCGCGCACGATGCGCCCGCTTATGTCGCCGGTTACACCGTGGGGCAGGACCTCTCGGAGCGGACCGTCCAGTGGCAGGGTGAGCCGGCGCAGTTCAGCATCGGAAAGTCCTTCGCCGGGTTCGCACCGACCGGCCCGGTCCTGGCGAGCCTCGATGAGTTCGTGGATGCGAACCGGCTGCGGATCTCCTGTACGGTCACCGACCGACACGGGGCATCGACAGCGGTGCAGGACAGCTGGACCGATCAGCTGATCTTCTCCGTCCCCGAGATCATCAGCAGGCTCTCCGAGGTGGTAGAGCTACTGCCGGGCGACCTCATCTTCACCGGCACCCCGCCAGGCGTCGGCGCGGGGATGAAACCACCGCGGTTCCTCGTTGACGGCGATGTGCTCGTCACCGAGATCGAAGGAATCGGCAGACTCACTCAGCGGCTGGGCGCGGGCCAGCCCT
>JALYVF010000034.1 GCA_030853385.1 Actinomycetota bacterium
GCGGCCGCCGCCGCCACGATGACCGTCAGCGAGGCGCCGCCCTGGCGCGCGCGACAGCGCCACCCACGCCGTGGCCGTTGCCGAGGTGCTGGCCGGTGACGTGCACCAGGCCGTCGAAGCCCGCACCCGGCCGGATCTGTACTCCCTCACGCGGGAGCAGTGGGGCGCCGTGCGCCAAGATCCGTTCCCGTTCACTCTCGACCAGCTCACCGCCGCCCGCCGCGCGCTGGACGAGCTCGGCCAGAAGTGGACGGACCTGGAAACCGGAAGCCACCTCACAATCCCGTGGACGGTCCCCGGCGCACACCGATGAACTGCCCAGCGTGTCTCACTCGCCGATCGTCTCACGGGCACGAGCGGCGTGATCCGCTGTCATGATCGAACGACCTGATCCTCACCGATCGTATGGACAGGATTGATGGCGAGACGCGGTCAGCTGCGCGGTGCACACCGCAAATGGGATGACGTCGGTCGTGCATCCGCGCGATCATGGCCGACGTGGATACGGTCGAGGTCGTCGTCGCTCATGGCGACCGCGTGACCCTGCGCGTCGGCGACGTGTTCTTGAAAATCGACGCCGATCAGACCCGCACCGACGTCGAGGTAGAGGCAATGGCAATGGCGCCAGTCCCGACCCCTCGCATCCTTTGGCGGGACCCACCCGTGCTCGCACTCGCCGCTGTCCCGGGGACGGCACTCGGCCACCCCGGCGAGCCGTCTACCGGATCCTCGGCGGCGTGGGCCGGGGCGGGCGCCGCCGTTCGGGCGCTGCACGACGCGCCGCTGCCACCTTGGCCCGGTCGGGACCTCGACGGGCTTGCATCGCACCTGGCCCGTGAATGCGAATGGCTCGTCGGAAACAACGTCCTTCCCGCCGACGTGGTCACCTCCAACCGCCGACTTGCCGAGACTGCACTCCGGCCATGGACGCCGGTCTTTATTCACGGCGACCTGCAGGTCGACCACGTCTTCGTCGCCGGTGACGAGGTCACCGGCATCCTCGACTGGTCCGAAGGAGCCCCAGGCGACGCGCTATACGACCTCGCCACCCTCACGCTCGGACACCCGGAACACCTCGGTGACGTCATCGCCGGCTACGGCGCCGATGTCGGCTGCGACCTCATCCGTGCGTGGTGGTCATTGCGATGCCTGACTAACGTCCGCTGGCTGGTCGAGCACGGCTACGGGCCGCCCGAGGACTATCCCGAGGTCGCCGTGCTGCGATCGTGCCCGCGAGGCTGAACGAGCCCGACAGCTATGAGTGCCGCCAGCCGATCCTCACCCGGGCATCATTTGTACGATGCAGACCATGAGTTGTACGATTCGGGTATGGCCACGATGAGCATCAGCGACGCCCGAGACCACCTGCCCGACGCGATGGAGACCGCACGTACCGAAGCGGTATTCGTACAGCGCCGTGGTCGCCTGGCTGGGGTGCTGGTGAGTCCCGAGCGTTACGAGCAGCTGATGACAGCGCTGGAAGACGCCGAGGACGTCGCGGCCTTCGACGCCGCTATGGCCGAGGAGGGCCCAAACATCCCCTGGGCGCAGGTCAAGGCCGACCTCGGTTGGGAGTGAGCGCGTACCGCATCGAGCTTCGTCCAGCGGCAGTCCGCGCCTTGCGCAAGCTCGACCCTCAGGTTCGGCGGCGCGTCCAAGGTGCAATCGCTGTGCTCGCCCAGGATCCGCGCGCGCCGGGTGCGCGTGCTCTCCAGGGTAGGCCGGGCCTGCGTGTCCGCGTCGGTGGTTATCGGATCATTTACATGGTCGAGGACGACGTACTGCTGGTGGTTGTCGTGAGGGTCGGACAACGTCGCGATGTCTACGAGCAGTAGCCGAGCACAGTCTCTTTGACCGAGCCGATGACCACCCGATCGCCCCGACGACCCCAAAACCACATCACTCCTGAGGTCTGATGTGGAAACGTGTGGCGGCATGGCACACCACGACGCCGAAGAGATCAGCCTGTTCGTTGAGGGAAATGGGACCGCCCCCTCGGGTGCAAGCCGTCGTGGCGGCACCGTAATGCGTAGGTCCGGTCCCTGGAGTACGGGAGTTCTTTCGCTGTTGCGCCATTACGAAGCGGTCGGCTTGGTGGGAGTTCCTCGAGTCATCGGGACAGGTTTCAGTTTCGACGGCCGTGAAACCCTCACCTACCTACCGGGCACGTCGGCGCACCCACAGGCATGGGCTGACGCGGCACTTCCTACAATCGGAGACCTCCTTCGGCGGATACATCAGGCAGGGCATGGCTTCTCGCCGGCGGAGCCTCCACGGTGGCGGCCCTGGTTCGGTCGTCAGCTCACCGGATCACGGCGCGCTGAAAGGGTCGGTTTCGCTGACAAGCTGATCGAATTCGCGGTCCGTGCCGCTCGGGCTGAAGCAGTCGAACACCAGGTGAGCGCCGGCACCACTGCTGCGGTCAACGATGACGGGTACCCGGTGCTGTGGGCGATCACCTGGCGGGCGCGCAGCGCAGCCTGGATGACAGATCACCGGTCGATGCTTGAGCAAGCGATCGCCTAAGCGGGCAAGGCCTGACTGAGAACGGGTAAGGCAACTCCTGTCCGGTTTACGTTGTAACGCAACCGATTTGGGCGTCCCTACCGCGAGTCTCTACACCGGCACCCCACATGCTGGCGGGTGCCGCCGACCGCAGCGCGCTGATGGCAGAACCCGGCACCGTGGTCTTCACTCGATCCGTGGGTGCCGGCACCCCCAAGCAGGGCACCCTGTAGCCCGTCGGACCCGCAGCACCCGACAGCAGCGCAGTCAGGAGTTGCTGCGAGAGAACAGCTTTCGCAGCAACAGGAGCAGGCCGACGCCGCCCAGGGCGGCCAGCGCCGGTTTGGCGTAGCGCTGCAGCAGCACCGGTCCGACGGTCGAGAACAGATCGAGCTCGGCCGGTGCCGGACCCGATACCGGCTCCGCCTTCGCGGTGACCGCCTCAAGGTTCGGCGGTTTCGGCGTCGGACGCTCGGACGGCGACAACGCATCGGTGGCCGGCGGCGGGGTGGGCCTGCCGTCGCGCGGAAAAGGCCCGGGACTGGCAGCCCGGGCAGCATCCGGCGAGGTCGCCGCCGCCGTCGGGGCAAGGTTGCCGGCCGCAGCTGGGGTCGTCGCGGCGGGTGCAGCAGTGGGGGCAGCAGCGGCGACCGGCGCGGATTCGGCGCCGAGCTTGCCCTTGATGCACTCGACGAACTGACCCAGCAGCTTGTCGGAGACGTCCTGGATCACCCCGCGGCCGAACTGGGCGGGTTTGCCGGTGATCGCCAGATCGGTCATGACATTGACGGTGGTGCCGGCCGCGGCGCTGTCACCCGAACCCGAACTGCCGCTGAGCTGAGCGGAGATCGTCGCCGAGGCGGTGCCGTTGCCGCGCTTATCCTTACCTTTGGCCTCGATCACCACCCTGCGGGTCGCTTCGTCCCGAGTGGTGTAGCTGCCGGATCCGTTGTACACCAACGAGATCGGGCCGAGCTTCACCTTCACCGAACCAGTAAAGTCGTCGCCGTCCACCGACTCGATGGTGGCACCAGGCAGGCACCCGCCGATCCTGCTCAGGTCGTTGAACGCCGCCCACGCTTCGTCCAGCGACGCCGGAACAGTGAAGTGGTGCTGCAGCTCCATCAGGCAGCTCCGGCCGCGGCCAGCACGGCCCGCCTGGTCAGCACGCCGGCTAGGTGCCGGCGATAGTCCGCATCACCGTTGAGATCGGTGGGCGGGGTGGTGCCGTCGGCGACCGATACGACCGCGGCAGCAACGGCAGTGGCAGCGGCAGCACCGGACGCAGCACCACTGGAAGACGCCGCAACACCGACCAGCGCCTGCTCCACCGCAGTTGCCCGTACCGGGGTCGAACCCATGTTGGTGAGTGCGACCGCCGCCTCGGCGATCGACCCGCCGTCCACCCGCACGGTCGCGGCGACGGCGACGATCGACCACTGCTGCGACACCCTGGTGAACTTCTCGTACCTGGCGCCCCAGCCGGCATGGCTGGGAATGCGGATCTGGGTCAGGATCTCGTCGTCGCCAACGGCGGTGCTGAACAGCCCGGAGAAGAACTCCGCCGCCGGCACCGTGCGGGTTCCCGACGCTCCGGCGATCACCATCTCGGCATCCAGAGCCAGCGCCGGAGCCAGTAGATCGCCGGCCGGATCGGCGTGCACCAGCGCCCCGCCGAAGGTTCCTCGGTGTCGAACCTGGGGATCCGCAACGGATTTGGCCGCCTCGTGCAGCAGCGCCAGGTGCTCGGCAACCAGCGCATTGGTGGCCACTTCGTGGTGGGTCGTCATCGCTCCGAACACGATGGTGTCGCCGTCCTGCGAGACGCCGGTCAGCCCGTCGATCTTGCCCAGATCGATCACCAGATCGGGCGCGGCCAGCCGCAATCGCAGTACCGGCAGCAGCGACTGGCCACCGGCCAGGACCTTTACCTCGCTGTCGCCCGCACCACCGAGCAATGCCAGCGCGTCTTCGATGGACGTCGGTGCCTGATAGTCGAACGCTGCCGGAATCATCAGGACGCTCCGTTCTGGTTGTCGCTGGCTTCGGCAGGTGCGGTGACCGGCGCGGTACCGTCGGCGACGCCGCCGGCGGCCATCGACGAGGTCTCGGTGCCGCCCGGATCGTTGCCGCCCAGGCCGGTGCCTTTGGCGGCGGCCGCGCTACTGTCGGCGGACCCTTTGCCCTGCAAGGCTCTCCAGACAGCGAACGGCGACAGCGGCATCGGCAGGTCCGTCACCCCGCGGTGTCGAACCGCGTCGAGGGCGCCGTTGACGATGGCCGGCGTCGAGGCAATGGTGCCCGCCTCGCCGACGCCCTTGGCGCCCAGATCGTTGGTGGTGGACGGGGTGGTGGTCATCGCGGTATCGAAGTGCGGAAGATCGGACGCGCTCGGCACCAGGTAATCGACGAACGAACCGGATACCAGGGTGCCCTGGTCGTCGTAGACGGCGTCTTCGAACATCGCCTGCGCGATGCCCTGGGCCAGTCCGCCGTGTACCTGGCCCTCGGCGATCAGCGGGTTCACCACATTGCCGATGTCGTCGACCGCCACGTACTTGCGCAGCTTCACCATCCCGGTCTCGGTATCCACCTCAATGGCCGCCAGGTGGGTGCCGTGCGGGAAGGAGAAGTTGACCGGGTCGTAGGTGGCGTCGGAATCGATCGAAGGCTCCATTCCGTCCGGCAGGTTGTGCGCGGCGAAGGTGGCCAGCGCCAGGTCGGCGATGCCGATCTGAGTGTCGGTGCCCTTCACGGTGAACTTGCCGGCGGCGAACTCCAGATCGTCCTCGGATGCCTCGAGTAGATGCGCCGCAAGGGGTTTCGCCTTGTCCAGCACCTTCTGGGCGGCGTTCAACACCGCCTGGCCGCCGACCACCAGCGAACGCGAGCCGTAGGTGTCCATGCCCTTGTGGGCGATCGCGGTGTCGCCGTGCAGCACCTCGATGTCGTCGAACGGCACGCCCAGCTTGTCGGCGACGATCTGGCTCCAGGCCGTCTCGTGGCCCTGGCCGTGCGCCGACGCTCCGGTGACCACCTCGACCTTGCCGGTCGGCAGCATCCTGATGGATGCGTGCTCCCAGCCGCCGGCGCCGTAGGCCAGCGAGCCGAGCACCCTGGACGGCGCCAGCCCGCACATCTCGGTGAAGGTGGAGATGCCGATGCCGAGTTGGACGGGGTCGCCGGTTTCCCTTCGACGGGACTGCTCGGCCCGCAGTTCGTCATATCCGAAGAGCTGCTTGGCCTTTTCGGTCGCCGCCTCGTAGTTGCCGGAATCGTACTGCAGCCCCGACACCGTGGTGAACGGGAACTCGGCATGGCTGATCCAGTTGCGCTGCCGCAGTTCCATCGGCTCCATGCCGAGCTCGGCGGCCAGCTCGTCGAGCATCCGCTCGGCACCGAAGGTGGCCTCTGGTCGGCCGGCACCCCGGTAGGCATCCGTCCAGGTCTTGTTGGTGAACACCGTCGTCAGATCGAAGCGGTAGGCCGGAATCTTGTAGATGGCGTTGAACATGAACGCGCCGAGCGCCGGTACGCCGCCGCCGATGAGCGCCAGGTAGGCGCCCATGTCGGCCAGTACCTCCACCTTGAAACCGGTGATGGTGCCGTCCTTGGTGGCCGACATCGTCAGCTTCTGGATCTGGTCCCGGCCGTGGTGGCCGGCCACCATGGACTCCGAGCGGGTCTCGGTGTACTTGATCGGCCGGTGCAGCTGCAGTGCGGCCAGAATGGTGATGACCTCCTCGGGGGTCACCTGCAGCTTGCCGCCGAAGCCGCCGCCGACGTCGGGCGCGATGATGCGCAGCTTGGACTCCGAGATGCCAAGCGTCATGGCCAGCATTACCCGCAGCACGTGCGGGATCTGGGTGGAGGCGTAGAGCACCAGCTGTTCGCCGGTCGGATCGCAGACCCAGCTGCGCGGTTCCATAAACGCCGGGATCAACCGGTTCTGCCGCAGCGTGCGCTCCACCACAATCTCGTCAGGCGAGGCTTTCGCCTTCTCGATGGCGGCGTCGACATCTTCGCCGGTGCCGACCTCCTTGGAGTCGAAGACGAAGTGGGCCGAAACGTTGGTGCCCAGATCTGGGTAGATCA
>JALYVF010000272.1 GCA_030853385.1 Actinomycetota bacterium
GCATCGGCCGGCGGCGAGTCATCGGCCGATGCCGCTGATCCGCTGGTCTCGCTGTCTTCGATCACCGCGAGCTGCGCGCCCACCGCGACCGTCTCGTCCTCGTCGACGGCGATGCCGCGCAAGATCCCGGCCGCGGGCGATGGGATCTCGGTGTCCACCTTGTCCGTTGACACCTCGAGGAGCGGCTCGTCCACCTCCACACGCTCGCCTTCCTTCTTCAGCCAGCGCGTGACGGTGCCTTCGGTGACGCTCTCACCGAGCTGCGGCATGGATACCGAGACCGACATGATTCTCGCGACTCCTAGGCGTGTACGTGCAGAGGCTTGCCGGCTAGCGCAAGGTGTGCCTCACCGATCGCCTCCGACTGGGTGGGATGGGGGTGGATGAGCTGGGCCACGTCCGAAGGCTCGGCGTCCCAGTTGTATATCAGCTGGGCCTCGGCGATCAGCTCACCGACGTGGCTGCCGACGAGGTGTATTCCGACCACGCGGCCGGGGCCGTCCTCCTCGGAGATCGCGATGACCTTGACCGCGCCCTGTGTCTGCAGGATCACGCTGCGGCCGTTGCCTCCGAGGTTGTAGGTGTACTCGACCGTCTTCAGGCCGCGGTCTGCGGCCTGCGCCGAGGTGAGGCCGACCGAGGCGACTTCAGGGTCAGAGTAGGTGATCCGCGGCACGCCGTCGTAGTCGATCGGCGTGACGGGCAGGCCGCCGATCCGCTCCGCGACCATGATTCCCTCGGCGAACCCGACGTGCGCGAGCTGCGGTGTGTTGATGAGGTCGCCGACCGCCGAGACAGAAGGGATGTTCGTGCGGCAGAGCGAATCTACCGTGACGAATCCCCGTTCCATGGCCACGCCGGCTTCTTCGTATCCGAGGTCAGCGGAGATCGGGCCGCGGCCGACCGCGACCAGCAGCAGGTCGGCATCGAGGGTTTTGCCGCCCTCGAGCGTGACGGTCACGCCGGTGTCGGTGTGCTTGACCGACTCGAACTTGACGCCGAGCTCAAAGCGGATGCCGCGGCGGCGGAATGCGCGCTGCAGCAGCTTCGCGCTCGCCTCGTCTTCGAGCGGGACCAGCTGGGGGAGCATCTCCACGATGGTCACGTCGGCGCCGAAGGAGCGCCATACGCTCGCGAACTCCACCCCGATGACCCCGCCGCCGAGGATGATCACCGACTCAGGAACCCGGTCGAGCGTGAGCGCGTCGTCCGAGGTGATTACCCGCTCGCCGTCGATCTCGAGGCCGGGCAGGCTCCGCGGCTGCGATCCGGTGGCCAGGACTACGTGCTCGGCCTCATAAACGGTATCGCCGACCCGGACGCTAGTCGCAGATTCCAGCCGTCCCGCGCCTTCGATGGTGTCAATCTTCCTGCTGGCGATCGTGGACTGCAGGCCCTTCCAGAGCCGGTCCACCACCGAGTTCTTGTACGACAGGACGCCGGGGACGTCGATGCCCTCAAAGGTGGAAAGAACACCGAAGGACGCGCTGTCCCTGGTGTGGTCCGCGATCTCAGCCGCGTGCAACAACGCCTTGGTGGGGATGCACCCTCGATGCAGGCAGGTCCCGCCGACCCTGTCTTTCTCGATCAGCGCCACGCGCTTGCCGAGTTCGGCCG
This sequence comes from Actinomycetota bacterium, assembly GCA_030853385.1. Lineage (GTDB taxonomy): Bacteria > Actinomycetota > Actinomycetes > Mycobacteriales > Nakamurellaceae > Nakamurella. The sequence goes on from JALYVF010000272.1 coordinate 1,618, forward strand.
CGCGCAACGCGCAGGCGTACCCGCCGCTGCCGCCACCGAGTATGACGATGTCGTAGCTGCCGATGCCCTCTGCCACCCGTCAAGCCTCCTTAGTCAGCCTTAGCTGGCTTACCCAGTCTTCATCATTTCACTTGCCGCCGGCCTGGCCGGACCCAACGTCGGCAAGCTTGCCCTCCGCCACGTCCGTCGCGATCTGCACCAGGGTCCTGACCGCAGCCCCGGTGCCGCCCTTGCCGATGTATCCGTAAGGGGCGCCGTCGTTAAACGCGGGGCCGGCGATGTCCAGATGAACCCAGCGGACTCCGTCCGGCACGAACTCCCGCAGGAACAGCCCGGCGACCAGCATCCCGCCGCCACGGTCGGCGGAGACGTTGGCAATGTCCGCCACGGTTGACTCCAGACCCTTGCGCAGCTCCTCGGGCAACGGCATCGGCCACATCGCCTCGCCGGCCCGCTTAGCCGAGTCCGCGATCTCGGCCGCCAGCGAATCGTCGCTGGCCATCACCCCGGCGGTGCGGGTGCCGAGTGCGACGACCTGCGCCCCTGTCAGTGTAGCCACGTCGACGAGCAGGCTGGGCCCGTCGGCGCCGGAACGCGCCAGGGCGTCAGCGAGCACCAGGCGGCCCTCGGCGTCGGTGTTCAGCACTTCTACCGTCTTGCCGCCGTAGATGGTGATGACGTCGGATGGCCGCTGCGCGCCGCCGCCCGGCATGTTCTCGGCCAGCGGAAGGTAAGCGATCACGTTCACCGCGGGACCGAACTCGGCGATGGCCTGTACCGCGCCCAGCACGGCTGCGGCACCGCCCATATCGGCCTTCATCGTCTCCATTGCCTTCGGCGGCTTGAGCGAGAGGCCGCCGGAGTCGAACGTGATGCCCTTGCCCGCGAAGACCACGGTACGGACGGCGTCGGGGTGGGTGTACTCGAGCCTGACCAGGCGCGGCGGATGAATAGAGCCCATGCCTACCGCGAGGATGCCGCCGAAGCCCTCCGCGGCGAGCTCGTTCTCGTCGAGAATCTGCACGCCCAGGTGGTGCGCCGACGCCGACTGCTCGGCCGCGGCGGCCAGGTCCGCGGGCACTAGGTCGGCGGGGGCCGTGTTGACCAGATCCCGGACCAGCATCATCGCCTCGGCCAGTATCGTGGCCCGGCTGACGGCGTCATCGTGCGCGGTATGCACGATCTGCTCAACCTCGACTGGCGTGGTCACGGACGTGCGGTACTTACGGAACGCGTAGCCGCCGAGCAGCGCGCCCAGCGCGACCGCCTCGGCCTCGCCCGGCTGGCCGGCCGGAAG
>JALYVF010000274.1 GCA_030853385.1 Actinomycetota bacterium
CCGCGGTGACAGCGGCGGGCTGGCAGCGGTGTGGGAGCGCTTGGCGGTCCTGTTGGAGGTGCACGCCCAGGCGGAGGAGAAGTTCTTCTACCCTCGGCTGCTCACACTCGGCACCGGCGGCGGTGGAACAGACAGTGCAGGTAGCGAGACCAAGGACGCCATCAAAGATCACAACGACATTCGTGATGCGGTCGCCGAAGTAGCCAAGCATAAGCCTGGAAGCGAGGGATGGTGGACGGCGGTGATCAATGCGCGGATCGCCAACAGCGACCACATGGCAGAGGAGGAACGCGAAGATCTCGCCGACTTCCGTCGGCACGCCGACCTGCAGACCCGCCACGACATCGCCGTCGAGTTCGCCACCTACCAGGCGCAGCACCCGATGGGGATCTGCCCCAAGGACAAGGATCCCCAGGACTACGTCGACGAGCACACCTGATCGCTCGGCAGCCGGCAGGGGCCTCCCCGGTCGGCAGGTGCACCCTTGACAAGAGGGCTTCCAGCGCTGCTAGTCATGGTGCCCGCGGAATGCCCGACGATCCTGCTACGGACGAAAGCCAACTGATTGGTCCAGGGCAGCTTGGATCAGCGGCGGGGGTTTGACGACGTCACGGCGCACGATCGTGAGTTGGCCGGCGGCTTCGTAGATCAGGTACTTCAGCTGGTCGAGGTCGTCGACGCCTTGCTGGCGCAGGTGGGCGAACACGTCTTCGTCGGTCAGACCACAGCGCCGGAGTTGGCCGGGCCGCAGCATCCCGTCATGGACCAATACGCGGACCGGATGGTCGAATACCGCCCGCAGGGACGGATGCAAACGCAGCAGGCTGACCAGCCGATGCGCGGCGATCAAGCTCAGCAGCGCAACACCGCCGGTGATGAACGACTGGTTCCCGGCGATGGCGGTGCGACCCACGACGGCCCCGACCGCGACGGCGGTGACGAAATCGATGATCGTCCACTGGGCCAGGGTCCGTCGTTGCCCGATGCGTAGGCCGAACACGGCAACCGCGTACATCAGTGCCGCCTTGCCTGCCACGACCCCCAGGTGAGACCAGTTGCCAACGATCCAATCCACGGCTGCGCTCCATTTCTCCGGGACCGTCACCGGCCCGGTCTTCATCGACTGACCCGCTCACCGCATGCCGGCGCAGGCTTCGCTTGCCAACGGCGGTGCCGGCCAGCAGCGCTGCCAGCATCCCGCCGGGCGCCGCAGAAGCCGCCGCGTACCGCCGGTGGATCTGCCGGGATGTTCGCCGGGCAGGCCGCCCGACGCCGAAGACCATTCCGACTTGCATCAATAGCCGTTTGTATCAAGTATCAGCCGACGGCGGACCGTCCCCCCGATAGCCGGCTGCCCGGGTCGGGACCACCGGATCACTGGGTGCACCCGCTGGAGTATTACTGGAGTATTGGCGGCCGAATCTGAGCGCTGGTCTCATGTCGGTGCGGAATCCGGATACCGATCAGATGTGTTCGGTCGCGTCTTTGGATTCAAGGAGAAAGGGATTTCCCGTGGCTCTTCCACGACCCGCCGGACCGAGCCGACGACCGTCGGGTCAACTGCTGACCACCGTCCGCCCGGTGGTAGTCATAGCGGCCGCTGCGCTGGTGCTGGCCGCGTGCACCAATTCGTCCTCCGGCGTGCCCTCGCCGTCCGTCACATCGATCGCGGCCGGTTCATCAGCCCTGGCCTCCCCGATTGATGAATCGCCCCATGCCTTGTCGACCACTGCTGCCCCCTTGAGCAGCGAGCCGGCCTCGGCTGTGGGCAACCCGACGACTTCGCCATCGGCAGCAGTGTCCTCGCCATCCCCAGGCGTTGCGACCGCGCAGTCGAAGACCCGCAGCGCCCCCACCACCTCGGCGTCCGGCGCGCTCGAAATCAACCCGCAGGCCGCCGGGCTGCAGGACCAGTACGAGGCGGTGATCAAGAGGGTGCTGCCATCGATCGTGCAGATCACAACGTCGGCGGGCCTGGGTTCCGGAGTCGTGTACGACGCCAACGGCGACATCGTGACCAACGACCACGTCGTCGGGACTGCCACCACCTTCCAGGTCCAACTCGCGAACTCATCGCACACGGTGACCGCGACCTTGGTGGGCAGCTACCAGACCGATGATCTGGCGGTGATCAGGATCAGCCCGACGGCGGGTCTCAAACCAGCCAGCTTCGGCCAATCCAGCCAGTTGCAGGTCGGTCAGATCGTCCTGGCCATGGGCAATCCACTGGGGCTCACCAGCAGCGTCACCAACGGGATCGTATCGGCACTGGGCCGCACCCTCACCGAGCCAACGAGCGCGGACTCGCCAGGGGCGACCCTGCCGAACTCCATCCAGACGTCGGCCAACATCAACCCCGGGAACAGTGGCGGAGCGTTGGTCGACCTGCAAGGCCAGGTCGTCGGGATCCCGACCCTGGCGGCCACGGATGCCCAGATCGGCGGCGCGGCGGCCGGCATCGGCTTCGCCATCCCCTCGGACACGGTCAGCAGCATCGCCGGTCAGCTGATCAGCTCGGGCACAGTCACCAACTCCGGCCGGGCGGCCCTGGGTGTAAGAGTCCAGGGGATCACCGACAACCAGGGCAACAATGCAGGCGTAGCCGTCGCCTCCGTGGAAGCCGGAAAGGCCGCCGCAAGGGCAGGCCTCAAAGCCGGCGACATCATCACCGACCTCGACGGCCAGCCGGTCACCAGCACATCCGACCTGGCCAGCATTCTCGCCGGGCTCAAGATCGGTCAGATTGTGCCGGTCGTGGTGAGCCGCAACGGCAGTGACCTGACCATCCGGGTGACCCTCGGACAACTCTGAGGACGGATCTCGGCCCCCGATATTGGCCGCATCGCGGATCAACACCGCGATGCGGCAGCGCCGGGTGCCCCTGTCTTGGCACACTGGGTGCATGACGCTGCGCAACACGGGGATCGCCGGCAGGGCGCTGGGCGGCGTCCGGTGACGCCGCAACGCATCGGGCCGGGAACGCTGGTGGTCGCCACTCCCGACCTGATAGACCCGTCGTTCCGGCGCACCGTTGTGCTGCTGCTGGCCCACGGCCAGGACGGCACCCTCGGGGTGGTACTGAACAGGCCCAGCGAGCAGGCGGTGCACAACGTGCTGCCCGGCTGGGGACGCTGGATCAGCAAGCCGCGCTCGATGTACTACGGCGGGCCGGTCGGCGTGTCGTCGGCGTTGTGCATCGGGGTGCGCCGGGCCGGCTCGTCCGTCCCGCCAGGCAGCGTGCAGGAAGAGGTCGACGCGCTGCTCGATCCGGTCGGACCACCGCTGGCGCGGGTGTCCGGTGAGCTGGTGCTGGTCGACCTGGACTCGGAGCCGGAATCGACCGTGGAGGCGCTGCGGGGGGCGCGCATCTACGCCGGCCATTCCGGTTGGGGGCCAGGGCAGCTGGACGACGAGATCACCGAAGGCTCGTGGTACGTGCTCGATTCGGAACCGGAGGACATCCTGGTCGGCGCCACCGTCGACCTGTGGTTCCGGGTGTTGCGGCGCCAAGGACTACCTCTTGCCTTGGACGCCTATCATCCGCCGGAGCCCTCGCTGAACTGACGGGTGGTCGCCAAGAGAGACTGGAAACCGGTTCCTGGTGGAGATCCGGCCTACGGAGCTTGGGTAGCCGCCGGTTCAGCCGGCGAAGACGGTCGTCTTGGCCATCGCGTCGATGAAGGCGCCGAGGATCTGCTGCGGCTTGTCGATTTTCACCACGATGCCGTGCTGAACCGACTTCACGATCTGCTGCATCGCCGCGATATCGGCGTCACCGAACCCGAAGAAGACCACCGAAATCGGCTTCGCCTTGTCCTGCATGGCGGCCAGCTGGGCCGTCAGGGTCGGCAGGTCCGCACCGTCTGGTGCGTCTTGGTTCTTGCCGTCGGTGAAGATCAACAACATGTTGGTCTTACTGGCGTCGTAGTGGTCGAGCGTGTACCTATAGCCGTCCAGGACGCTGGAATACAACGCGGTACCCGACCGCTGTGCCTTGATGGTTGCGACCGTCTGCAGCAGCGCCTTCCGGTTCGTCGACAGTGCCGCCGTTGCCAGCAACTCCCGGTAGTCCTTGTCGCCGTCGAGCCGATAACCGAACTCCCACACCCCTACCTCGGTGCTCGGCACCAGCGAAGAGATCATGATCGGCACGCTGGCCCGCAGCGATTCCATCGGCGTCTGGCCCGACGCTGCCGGGTCGCCCATCGAACCGCTGATGTCCAGTAGCGCCAGCGCGTGGCCGGTCTTCAGGCTGGCGGTGGACGACATCAGGAATTGTGCGGGTGCCGATGCGAGGTCGACCGGCGGCAGCACAACGGACGGGCTGCCGGCGCCGAGATCGACATGCGTGACGCCGGGTTCATCGAAGCCCAATTGCTTGCGTGCCTGCCGGCCGGCCGTACCGAACAGAGCTGCCACCAAGCGAGTGGCGGCGGTCGCCGTCTGCGGCGTGTCCGGTCGCGTCGGCATCACCCAGGGGTAGTCGAGCGCCGGTTCGCCCTCCTTCGCCGGGACGACGGTGCCGATGTCGCTGTCGATCATTCTGCGTTCGGCGATCCGTACCTGGCCTACCGGGATCGGGGTGGAGAGTTGTTGCGGCGTCAGTTGTTTCACCGCGGTGATGGCCGCTGCCGCGCCGCCGAGGCCGAGATACGGATCGTTGGCCGACTGGCTGGCCATCGCCGTCAGCTCGTTGCTGATGGTGACGGCGACGCTGCTCTGGTCCGGCTGGATCGATACCGGGAACCCGCCAAGGGTGCCGTGCGTCGCCAGCAAACCTGCCCAGCTGTTCGCGCCCTGCGTGCGAAGACTGGCGGCAGTGGCGGGTGCGGCGGCCATCACGATGGGGCTGGAGGCCACCGAACGGGCTGTGGTGGCGATGCCGGCGCCGGCCGCCAGCGCGAACGAACGACTGTCCGGAACCCAGGCGTCCACCCAGTGTTGGCCGAGAAGCGTTGCGCCCGAAACGGTTTCGCTGATCTGCCCGTCGACGGTGACGCATGCCTTGTCGGCAACCAGCTTCAGCAGCGGCATGATGCGCGCGGTGGCGGCGATCCGGAGGCTGGGCCTGGCACTGCAGGTCGGCTGTTGGATGGCCGGCGCGCCGGTCGGGGTGGCCAGCGGGCTGGCGGGGGTATTGCTGCTGGCTGCGGTGGTTGCCGGGACGCTGTTGGGAGACGTGGTCGCCTGGATGGAGTTGGCCGACGTGGCCGGTGCGTCTGGGCGCGCGGTGGCGGGCTCGCGAGTGGCCAGGGCGGACGACGTGCTCGGTGCGCCAGTCGATGAAGTTGCAGCCGACGAGGCAGCGGCGGGAGCGGTGGTGGGGGCGCCCCCGGTCGACGACGGTCGCAGGATCGTCCAGCCGATCGCGGCGGTGGCGACCACCGCTGCCACCACCATCAGCACCAGAGTGGCGGGCAGAGTTCCGGATGGCGGAGTCTCTGGCGCACGATGTTGTGCCATGGCGTTCGACCCTCCCGTGAGCTGGCCCGAATGGGTGACGCGCGTGCACGGTCGCCCCCCTCGATCACGCACAGTATCAGGACCGGGTTAGTAGCGGGCTGAATCTGGTGCTATCGACGCAGCGATTTTCGCCGTCACTCTCCGCAGTCCTTGCAGCAGCAGGCGTGCCGCGGTCAGCGACTGGGCAGCGGGCCGATGTCCGGCACGTCGGCCGCCGGCCATGGGCCGTCGGCCGATAGCTCGAAGAACAGCCCGATCTGCTCGGGACCAGGTGCGAATGTTTGGCTCGCCATCAGCATCAACATGGCCGCGCCCATCATGTCTTCTTCGTTGGCCGCCGCTGCCTTCCGGGAGACGTCGCTGTCCTGGTCGGCATCGACCCAGGCGTCAGAGCTCACCGCTGGAAAGGCCTCGACGACCGACACCCAGCCACCCTCGTCGCCCCTGATCACCGACGACCGCACGCATGGCGGCTCCATCTCCAGCAGCCCCGGTCGAGTGAACACCACCGATTCGCCGCGTCTGGCCGCCAGCACCAGCAGCTGTCTGATGCGTTCGCGGTACTCGGGCATCGGTACCGGCAGGGCGCCGCCGTCGAGCCTGCTGACCGGCCACTGATCCTGCTCCAGACCCCGCAGCAGCATCCGCTTCTCGTCAACCACCAGGCATTGCGCCGATGCGCCTTCGCCGGCCTCCCGGCGCGGCAAGCTGCCGCCGGCGACCCTGGCCGTCAGCGTCGCCGGGACCAGCCAGATGACGCCGGACCCGGCCGCGTCGTAGGTCGTCAGCCGGTTGCCGTACGGCACCGCGACGGTAGTCAGTACCAATGTTTCGCCGTCGGCCGCTGCCTGGTCCTGGTCATTCCGATCGGTCGATGCGTCGTCGAGGTCCGGCTCGGCGTCGGAAGGGTGCCAGTGGCGTCCAGGGGTCACCGGCACAACGTACCGGGACGGCTGGAGCAGGGGCCGGAGCTAGCTGGCAGGCGCGAACAGCTCCAGGGCGGTGTTGTCCGGATCCCGGAACTCCAGCAGGTAGCCGGCGCCAATGTCCTTGATGGCCTGATGGGCGATCCCGAGGCCTTCCAGCTTCGTTGCCGCCGCGTCCAGGTCCGCGCGGGAACCAACAGCGAAGCTCACGTGATCCAGACCCGTGCGGTTCTCGTCGAAGGCGTCGCCGGTGGCTGCGACCGGCCGCAGGCCGAGCAGACTGCCGCCTGGCAGCTGGTAGATCACCCCGCCGTAGAGGAAGGCCAGCTGCTTCAGGGTGGCGTCGTCGGCGTCCTTCGGGATCTCGAAGGCGACGTCGAGGCCGAAGACGTTGTCGTAGAACTTCCGGGAGCGCTCGATGTCGGTAACGGTCAGCCGGACGTGCGCGTAACCAGTGAGGGGGAGGGTCATGGCGTCACCCTGCCAGGGAAACGTCCGAACGGCCTGTGGGCCGACCCCCGGCCGTCAGTCCTGCTTGGTCAGGCCTGCCTTGGTGAGGCCGGCGCAGCCGCCCGAACCGCAGTCGCAGCGGTCGCAGGCCGCCGGCCTGGTCGCCGGCTTTGGCACGGTGGCGGCGGATCGCTCGCCGAGGGTGCCGGCAGCGATCAGCATCGCGACACCACCGATCAGCGCCACTGCGAGGATCACCAGGGTGGCCAGCACCGGTAGTCGCAGCGCGATCACCAGCACGGCGCCCAGCGCGAAGATGGCTGCCGCCGCCAGTGCCACCGGCGCGGCCACCCTGTTGGCCAGCGCGAATGCCTCCTCGGACGACTGTGCCGCCGGCCCGTGAATGCCCAGCGTGCCCGCTCGGCGCAGCGTTCCGGCGCGGCCCCGCAGGCCCGCGGTCAGCCCGGCCGCCGCCGGCAGCAGCAACACCACGCCGAGCGGCACCGTCAGGAACAAGGAAGCGGACACCTGTCGATGGTAAATGCCCGTACGCCGCGGCGGACTGTCGGACCCGGGCGCCATCCTGTCGGGGTGCAGTCCTGCATTGTCCCGACCGCGCCGGCGGAGCCTGGCCCGCCCGGCCAGCCGATCCTGCACGCGGACGCCGATGCCTTCTTCGCCTCCGTCGAGGCCCGCGATCGCCCGGATCTCGTCGACCGGCCGTTCGTCGTCATCGCCGGGTCGACTGGGGTGGTGGCCTGCCCGAACTACCCGGCGCGGGCCCACGGCATCCATGGCGGCATGACGATCAGCCAAGCCAGCAACCGTTGCTCGAATCTCACGGTGGTGGAATCCCGGATGGATGCGTACGCGGAAGCCAGCGATCGGCTGTTCGAGCTGTTCGCCCGGTACGCCGTGGCCATCGAACCCGGGTCGATGGAGGAGGCGTTCCTGGACGTCCGCCCCCGCGATCCGGTGACGGTCGCCGGCCGCATCCGCGCCGAGGCCGCCGCCGAGATCGGGCTTCCGGTGAGTGTCGGTGTCGGCCGGACCAAACTCATTGCGAAGCTGGCCAGCCGGCGGGCCAAGCCGGACGGGTTGGTGGTGATCGTCGGTGCGGCCGAACGGCAGCTGCGCGACCAGCTGCGCATTGCCGACCTGTGGGGAGTGGGCGCCCCCACCCGAGAACGGTTGTGCGACATCGGTATCCACACCGTGCGCGATCTCGACGGCATCGAGCTGCCGCAGCTGGCGCAGGTGGTGGGGCTGGCGATGGCGCGCCGGCTGGCTAACATCGCGCTCGGCACCGACGACGCCGCTGTCCATGCACCCAAGCCCGGCCGGCTGATCAGCGGTGAGCGCACTGTCACCCCGCCGTCCCGCACTCGGGCACGGGTTGGCGAGATCCTCACCGCAGCAACGGATTCCGCTGTTGAGCGGCTGGTCGCCCGCGGCCAGTTGGCGTCCCGGGTCGAGGTGCTGGTGCGGTTCGACGACCACCAGACGACCACGGTGCGGACGGCGATACCGGTCCCGACCGACGACGAGAATGCGCTGCAGCTGGCAGCGTCAGAGTTGTTGGACCGCACCGGTTTCGCCGACGATGGCCGCGGCGTGTACCGGGTCGGGGTGGTGCTGACGCTTTATCGCAGCCGGCAACCGTATCTGAACCAGCCGGCGCTGTGGTGACGATGATCGGGGTGCGCATGGTGAGTGCCGGATGGTGAGCGCCGGATGGTGACAGCCGCCGAGATCGTTGCGCTGGGCCGAACGCTGCCGCGGGCGGAGCAAGCCTATGTCCGCGACCGGGTGAAGTTCAGGGTGCGCGGCATCGTCTTCGTCTCGATCTCGCCGGACGAGACGTCGATGGGGTTCGGTTTCCCGAAGCACGAGCGGGACGCGCTGATCGCCTCCGACCCCGACACCTTCTTTCTGCCCATCCCGTCCGACCTGCGGTTCAACTGGGTGTGCGCCCGGCTGGCCGAGCTGGACGCCGCCGAGATGCGTGAGCTGGTGCTCGATGCCTGGCAGCTGGTGGCGGGTAAGAAGGTCGTCAGGGCGTATTGGGATGAGCACCGTTTGGCTGCCTACGATCCACTGATGACCGAGCCGCCGCCGCCGCCGATGCCGATGCCAGCTCAGCCGACGACTGCGCAGCCGACGACTGCGCAGCCGACGTCAGAGCCCGAAGTCATGCAGGTGGAGACGCCACACGGCCCGGCGCGGGTGCACCTGTACCGCCCGGTTGCTGCCCCGACCGGGCTGCTGATGCTCGGCCCCGGCGCCAGCGGAGGGGTGACGGCCGGCGATCTGCAGGCCGCGACCGCCGTCGCACTGCAGGCGGGCATGGCAGCGGCGCTGATCGAGCAGCCGTACCGGGTGGCGGGACGGCGGGCACCGGCACCGGCGCCGCAGGTGGACACCGCCTGGATCGTGGTGGCCGAGCAGCTGTCCAACGAGTTCGGTGGCGTGCCGCTGGTTACCGGCGGCCGGTCCTTCGGCGGCCGGGTCGCCTGCCGAACCTCGGGGGCGACCGGCAGCGCCGGCGTGCTCTGCCTTGCCTTCCCCACCCATCCGCCCGGCCGGCCAGAGAAGTCCCGGCAGGCGGAGCTGTCCGGCGTCACCGTCCCGACGCTGGTGGTGCAGGGCGAGCGCGACCCGTTCGGCGTCCCGGAGGGCTCGGACAGCTGCCGGATCGTGGTGGTGGCCGGCGATCACAGTCTGAAGAAGGAGCTTCCACTGATTCGGGCCGCCATCGCCGACTGGTTGCTGTCGGTGCTCGGCTGATAGCTGCCAACTCGGCGCGGCGACTGATCGCCGACTGCGGGCGAGTGATCGCGGACCGGTTGCGAATTGCCGCGGGCTGCGCGGGCGACCAGTGCGAACTGACCGCGAAATTACCCTGCCCTTGGGATCGCTCGGGCCTACCGTCACAGGGTGACGCTCTCCACCGGCACCATCAAACTCGTGCCGTTGACCGCTGCCATCATCCACCGACGACTCGCCGAGCCCGAGTTCGCGACGAAGGTGATCGGGGTCGACCGGCCGGTGCAGTTCGTTGAGCAGTGGCCGGGCGACCTGCTGGGGATCTTTCCGGTGTTCGCCTCCGCGCTGACCGGGAACGAGGCGGCGCTCGGGCAGTACGTCGTCGTCGACACCGAAAGGGCCGTCGCCGTTGGCGCCCTCGGAATCCTCGGCGAGGTGACGCGGGAGCGGTCGGTCGAAATCGGCTACGGGATGAATCGGTCCGAGTATGGGCGCGGCTTCGCGTCCACGGCCGTCGGCCTGCTGGTGCAGGGGCTGTTCACCCGTCGGGTGCTGCCGGCCAGGGTCGGCGAGATCACCGCCAAGACGGCCGTCGACAACATCGCCAGCCAGCGGGTGCTGGAGAAGAACAACTTCGAGCGGACCGGCACCGACCACAACGACGAGGACGGCGACCTGATCACCTGGGTGTTGCAGCCGTGAGCGCCACGGCTGCCGCGAGTGCGACGGCTGCCTCGAGTGCCACTGCTGCCGCGAGTGCGACGCCGGCCGGGAATGGCGCGCCGGCCGTGAGTGGCGCGCCGGTGGATGGCTGAGCAACCCGCGCGGCCGAGGCGAAATACCCGTTGGCTCGTTGGGCGGGGGTTCTCGGCGTCAACGACGGGATCGTCTGGGTCGACGGCCTGATCGTGTGCGTCGCTGTGGCGGGAACCCGAGTGCCCCGGACCTGGTGGGGGCCGGGGCACTCGGGCCGTGCTGTTTCAGTGTTGTTCAGGGTTGCCACTGATTAAGGCTGTCGCCAACGCTGCGGGTCGAGCTAGCCGATCCGATATGTGTACGGGACCGCCGCGAGTTCGCTCGCGGTGCCGCCGTACGGGTCGAACGCACCGATGCGCAGCGTTCCGGCGACCACCGAGCCCTTGGCGCCCTTCGGAGTGAAGGTAACGGTGATGGTGCCGCTCTGACCTGGCTCCAGCACCAGCGGGCCGGATGGGTCCGCTGCCGAAGTGGCCTGCTTGGCCGCCTGTGCCTTCGCGGCAGCCAACCAGCGACCGCTGATGGCAGCGGCTTTCGCCGCCGGGGTGGCCGCTGCCGGGATCAGTGCGGTCTGCCAGTAGTCCCCGGTGGAGGACGTCACCGTCTGGTCGAAGGCGTTGGTATGGGCAATCGCCTGCAATGCGACAGTTCCGGCAGGAGCCGGACCCGCGAACGGGCCTAGTTCGCCGACGTTGGCAAGCCATGGTCCTGGGGCTACCTGGCCACTCGCCGGCTGCAGGCCGACGGTGGCGCTGTTGCCGTTGGACGTTGCGTAGACCTCCGGGTCGCCGTACTCGTAGTTCACGTCCAGGCCCACCGGCACGGTCGCGCTGGCGTAGAACGTCACCGCTGAGGTGCTTGACGGAACCAACCATTTCGGCGTGACGGGCGACTCGGGCAAGGTCTCGTTCTGCAGGTCGTCACCGGGCACCTGCGATGCCAACGTGTAGTCGGTCATCGCGTTCAGGCGGGCGTCGGTGAAGTACGTCTGCTGCTCGCCGGAGTTGTTGGTGACCTTGACCTTGACCGTGACCGGCTTGCCGGCCGGCAAGGACGACCGGGCGGAGTTCGGCAGCGCAGGGCTGGCCGTTACCGGCGTCGTTGCAAAGGTGAGCTTGCCCTGGAAATACTGCTTGATCGTCAGACCGCTGACCGGGTCGATGGTTTCCAGTACAAACCGCCAGCGGCCCTTCACGGGGTTGCGAACCTGCGCCTGAACTGCAGCACCGGTCACCAGGTGGCCCTGACGGTCGACAATCACATTTGACCTCGCGCTGAGAGTCTGGCCATCTGGTGTCACCAGATAGCCGACCAGCACCTCATTCGGCGGAGTATTGCCAGTCAGCTGCACACCGACGTTGAGAGCGGGCTTCCCCGCCGGGACGTCGAGGTAAAAGCTGTTGGTGACCGCCGGGCCGCCGGCCGAACGGCCGTTACCACCGCTGATCGCGCCGGAGAACGAACTGCCCGAGCCCCCGGTCGAGATCAGCGAGCGAACGGACACACCAACGCTGGAGCTCACCCCGAGCGAGGACTTCAGCTGCACCGACGCCGAGGTGTCCCCGGGCGCGGGGACCGGGAAGGTGGCCTTCACGGTGCCGGTGGCACCGGGTGCCAGGGTCAGCGTCGTCGGGCTGGTGGTTCCAAAGGGCAGGTACTTCTCGACGGTGAACTTGTAGTTGACTGCGCCGGAATACGCCGGGTTGGCCCAGATGAAGGCCTTCCACTGACCCGGCGCCGGGTAACGGGCTTCGGCGCGTGCATAGTTGGCCACACCCTGCGGTTCCGAGTAGGACTGGTAGACCCCGTGCGGGTCGACCAGTGCGAGGAACACGGTGTAGGTCTGGCTGATCTCAGCGAGCTGGGCGGTGACGTGATCGGCACCGACCGGGACGTTGAAATCGATCTCCTTGTAAGCACGCGGCGACCCGGTGACATTGGGGAAGGTCGGCAGGGTCTTCCCGTTGAAGGCGAAGCTTCCGGACTGGATCGACACCATTTGCCTCAGGGACCGGGTACTGGTCGCGATGCTCTGGGTGTTCTTGGACAGGTTCGTCACCGTGAAGGAGCCCGACGTCGTGCCGCCGGCCTGGCCAGTCAGATTCAACTGGTCGGTGTTGCGCAGCAATGAGGTGCCGTTCGCAGTGGGGGCCTTGGTGGACGAGTTCTCATACGGTGCCGATTGGGCAGCCTTGACGGCAGCCAGCGCGTCGACCTCACCAGAGCCCTGCTGAAACGCCGGGTGGCCCAGATCCCGCGCGGTGCTGACGATGAGGTGCTTGGTCAATGCCGGCGACGGGGTAGCGCCGCCGTGCGTCTTGCGATAGGCCGCAATCACCAACGCTGCAGTGCCCGCCGTCAATGGCGATGACTCGCTGGTGCCACCGAACTCCAACAGGTTCGTGGGTTGGCCGTTCAGATTCCGGCACTCGGTGTAGATGTCGGTGTTCTTGCTGCACACCGCCCAGCCGAGCTCACCGGGAGCCGCCACATCGGGCAGCTTGCCGTTCTGCGCGAAACCGCCTGAGGACAGCTCGGAGATGTTGTCGTCGGCCCACCCCTTGACCCCCGCGGCCGGGATGTTGATACCCGCGTTGGACAGCTGCGCGTCCAGTCGGTAGGTAGTGGTGGCGGCCACGCCGATGACGTCCGTTGAAGTGGCGGGCGTACCGATCGTGCCGGTCACCCCCGAATCACCGGTGCTGGCGACGACGCTGACGCCGGCCGCGATGGCTGCGTTGTTCACCAGCGAGATCGGGTCGTCCATCGTGTCCGGGTACGGGTTGCCACCGAAGGATTCGTTCAGCACGTCCACGCCGTCGTTGTTCACGGCGTACTGGACGGCGCCGATGAACCTCGAGGTGGGCGCGGTGGGCGCGTTGCCGAAGACCTTGAGCCCGACCATGTTGGCACCGGGTGCGACGCCGCGGATCTTGATGTAGCAGCCGTTGGGCAGCGGGTGGGCGGCCGCGGCGAAGTCGTTGAGGTTGTAGGTGACGTTGCCCTGAGCGGCAATCGAACTCGCGTCACCAAACGCCTCCGCTGCACCACTGGGTGCGTTGGGGCCTTCGCCGCTGAAGTCCTGGTAGTCGCTGAAGATGGTCTTACCGTCACGGATGAAGTCGGGGTTGTTGATGTCGATGCCATCGGCGATCCAGCCGACGGTCACGCCCTTGCCCGTTTCCAGCTGAGCTGCACTGGGACGGTTGTCGTCGTAGGCGACGTGCATCGTCTGCAGCGCTTCCGGCTCAAGCCGCGGCTTGCTGGCGTCCGTCGAGCAGATGGTGTCGTACGGAATGGCGGATCCGGTGGCCGAGGACGATGAGCGTCCCGCGGTGTCGGCGGCAGGAGCCACCGGCGCGGCGATCGGCAGGTCAGGTACGACGGCTGCCACGTTCGGATTCTGGCGCAGGGCGGCGACCTGGTCCGAAGCGATCGTTGCCGAGAAGGCGTTGACGAGGGAGAACCGCGTGATGTGCTGCGCCCCGAGCTTGCGGGCATCGGCCACCACTGATGCTTGATCGGAATTGACGGCCTGGGCGCGCCGGGTCGCCGCTCCCTTGCGGGCTGGCACAGCCGTGTGCTGGTTCTTCAGCAGCACGATCATGTTCTTGCTGGTAGGTGCGGGCCTACTGGTGGTAGGAGCGGCCTGGGCCGACCCGGAGAACAACAGCGCCGCGATCACGGCTGCGGCGGTAGCCGAGCTCACGATCCGGACGCACTTGGCAGCGCGCATCAATGGTCCTCTCGATCAAGAGATGAAATTGCGGGCAGAGGGTGAAGTTAGCAGAAGGATTTCAGATCCGTTAGAGGCCGCCAGGAACTACTCACTCCTGTCGATAAGACATTGCCGGTGGTTGGCTGACAGTGCGATGGGGATGCGACGGCCTCGTGACCATCTGAAATCCGAGCCACCATGCTGTGCGGACGTAGCCGCGGATCCGGTGAATCCCAATTCGGCAGCTGCCGGGTTGCGGCCGGCACCGTCTGTCGCCAGCCGATAGTGCAGCGGGTGGACAACTGACCAGCTGTCACCCGCCACCCCTACCGTTGGCGGAGTGGCACTCACCGACAGCAGGCAAACAACAGCTACATCCGTCATCGAGGCGCTGGCCGGGCCCGGCGCCATCCTGCGCGACGACCAGCTCACCGCGATCGAGGGCCTGCTCGAGCCGGGCGCCAGGGTGCTGGTGGTGCAGGCCACCGGCTGGGGTAAGTCTGCCGTCTACTGGGTGGCCACCGCGATCCGCCGCGCCGAGGGGGCCGGCCCGACCCTGGTCGTCTCGCCCCTGCTGTCGCTGATGCGCGATCAGGTGGCCGCCGCTGCGAAAGCCGGCCTGCGGGCGGCGACACTCAACTCCTCCAACATCTCCGACTGGTCGTCCATCGAGAAGGACCTGTCCGACGGCGCAGTCGACGTGCTGCTCGTCTCCCCCGAACGGTTGGCCAACCCCGGTTTCGGCCGACGGGTGCTCGATGCGCTCACCGGACACCTTGGCATGCTGGTGATCGACGAGGCGCACGCCGTCTCCGACTGGGGGCACGACTTCCGCCCCGACTATCGCCGGGTCGCCGACACGGTCCGCATCCTGAACCCGGACACCCCAGTGCTGGCCACCACTGCCACCGCCAATCAGCGGGTCACCGACGACGTCGCTTCACAACTCGGGGAACAGACCCTGGTGCTGCGAGGACCGTTGGCGCGCAACAGCTTGCAGCTCGCCGTCGTCGACTCGCTCACCCCACTGCAACGGTATGCCTGGGTGGTGGAGAACCTGCCGAACCTGCCCGGCTCCGGCATCGTCTATACGCTCACCGTCGCCGACGCCCAGCGACTGACGGAGGCCATCCAGCAGCAGCATGGCGACCGCCTTGCGGTCGCCGCGTACACCGGGCAACTCGACGGCGAGGAACGCGAGCGACTGGAAGGGGCGTTGCGCCGCAACGAGTTGAAGGCACTGGTAGCCACCTCCGCGCTCGGGATGGGCTACGACAAGCCCGATCTCGGGTTCTGCGTGCACGTCGGCGCCCCGCCGTCGCCGGTGTCGTACTACCAGCAGGTGGGCCGCGCCGGTCGCGGTATCGACCATGCGGTTGTCATGCTGCTCACCTCGACCGCGGACGCCGGCGTCTGGGACTACTTCGCCACCGCGTCGATCCCCGAACCTCGCGCCATGCAACGACTTCTGGACGTTACCCCGGTGCAGCCGGCCGAGCCGGCCAGCGTACCGGCGCTGGAAGCCGAGTCCGGTCTGCGCCGCACCAAGGTCGAGCTGATGCTCAAACAACTGGCGGTCGACGACATCGTCGAGCGCACCGAGAGCGGCTGGGTGCGCACCGGCAAGCAGTGGCATTACGACAAGGAGCACTACGACGGGGTGGTCGCCGTCCGGCAGCGGGAGGCCGACATCATGCGGGACTACTCCCGCGGCACCCGTTGCCTGATGCAACTGCTGCAGGAAGCACTCGACGATCCGACCGCTGCGCCCTGTGGCCGGTGCAGCGTCTGCACCGGCGAGCTCCCGGACAATCTGCCGGAGCAACCGTCCATCGACGTGACCAGGGCGGTGGCCGGCGTGCTGCGTACCCAGTCGCATCCGGTCGAGCCGCGAAAGATGTGGCCAGGTGGCGCTTTCGGATCCCGCGGCCGCATCCCGATCGGCGAGCAGGCCGCAACCGGTCGCGCGCTGATCCATGCCGACGCCCCCGAGTGGGGGGACATGGTGCAGACCGTTTTCGGTTCCGATTCGGCGAACCCACCGGACGAGTTGGTCGATGCCGTCGTCAAGCTGCTGAGCGGCTGGCGGCAAGACTGGACGGCCAGGCCGGAGGTGGTCGTTGGGCTACCGGCCGGTGGCTATCCGCTGCTCACCGGCGCGCTGGTGGACAGAGTGGCACAGGTAGGTCGCCTCGCCACCGCGGAGCTTGCGGTGCGAGAGACCGTAGCGGGCGATCTCTCGTCACCGGAGGAGGCTGCGGCCTGGCGCGACTCGTTGTCCCTGCCCGACCCATCCGCGACGGCCGGCAAGGTGGTGCTGCTGCTGGTCGATGCCACCTCCTCGTTGTGGCCGGTGACCGTTGCCGCCGCCATGCTCCGCAGCAGCGGTGCGTCGACCGTCCTTCCGCTAGTAGTGCACCGCAGGGTGTGACGATCGGCACGGATCAGCCGGCCGGCACGTCGGCCGCCCGGAACTGATCGAGGGTGAACGCGTTGTGCCCGGGGTACGGCGTGCCGAGTAACTGCCCGGACGCCAGGCGCGTCTCACCGACACTGATCCTGTTCGTCTGAATTCAGCTATCTGCCGGATATGTGCCGAGACGACATCCGATCAGCTGATTGCCCGCTGAATGGCCTCGCCGAACACTTCCGCCATCCCGTGATAGCCGCGATCATTCGGGTGAAACCTGTCCGCGGCGAGCTTGTTGCGCCAGTTGCGGGTGCGCGGGTCGCGGAGTTCGGCCAGCACCAAGCCGCGCTGGGCGACCGCGTCATCGATCAACTTGTTGACCCGCAGCGCCCCGGCATAGCCGCCCGGTTGATTGCCGACGACGGTACCGGCCGGCAGCCGCTCGAGCAGGGTGGCCATGTCAGCCGTCAGCAACTTGCGCAGTCGCGGGCTCATCAGGTCGTTGGACCCGATCAGCAGCGTCACCAAGTCTGGTTGCCGAGCAAGGCTTTCCAGCACCGGGAGCTGCCGGTCGAGGACGTCACGCACTCGGCCGCCGTTGATGCCGAGGTTCAGCACCCGCCAGCCCGTCATCCCGGCGGCGAGCTGACCGACCCAGCCCTGATCGGGAGCGGACGCACCGATGCCGAGTGTCATCGAGTCGCCGAGGGCGACCCACAGCTGGCCGGCAGCATCGGTCGAGGTTGCCAGCACCTCGGCGTTGCGTCGGCTCCACTCGTCGGCGAACGGCGCCACCTGGCGCTGCACCGACCGCACTCCCGGCAGCGCCAATGCCGCCACCGTGACGAACCTGCCAGGCGGGCGGCCGGACAAGTTGGAGAAGTCGTTCTGCACGTCGGTGTCCGGTCCTATCGAGATCGATCTTGCCGAGTTGTCCGTTCGGGTCGTTGACCCTGGACGGTGCCCGCGGGATTTCGGCCGACAGGCGGGCTAGACTCACCGTATGGCACGGTCCCTGCTCCTTCCCGGGCCGCGCTGACCAGGACTCGCAGACTCAAAGCGGGCCCAGACAGCGCGGCCATCCCTCCACGCCTACGCGGCGGCTCGGAGGGATTTCTGCTGTTCGGACCAGTTCGCTCACCCGGGAAGTACATAAGGAGGACCAGATGACGACCAACGAAG
Source organism: Actinomycetota bacterium (assembly GCA_030853385.1). Classification (GTDB taxonomy): domain Bacteria; phylum Actinomycetota; class Actinomycetes; order Mycobacteriales; family Nakamurellaceae; genus Nakamurella. Next base: position 17,672 of record JALYVF010000274.1, read on the forward strand.
CAGCTATCGCGGTCACCACGGCCGAGGACATTCCGCCGCACCGCTACAACGCGGCGCTGGCCAACAAGATCGAAGCCAAGTGGCAGGACTTATGGGAAGCCAGCGGCACCTTCCATGCCCCTAACCCGGTGGGCGACCTGGCGCCCCCGGATCGGGCTGTTGTCCCAGCGGACAAGACGTATGTGCTGGATATGCTGCCGTACCCGTCCGGCAAGGGGCTGCACGTAGGGCATCCGCTGGGCTACATCGGCACCGACGTCTGGGGTCGCTTCCTGCGGATGACGGGCCGAAATGTGCTGCACACCATCGGATTCGACTCCTTCGGCCTGCCGGCCGAGCAGTATGCGATCCGCACCGGCACCCATCCGCGGGTGACCACCGAGCAGAGCATTGCCCGCTACCGGGAACAGTTGCGCCGGCTGGGGTTCGCGCACGATCAGCGACGCAGCGTCGCTACCACCGATCCGGATTTCGTGCACTGGACGCAATGGATCTTCATCCAGCTGTTCGAGTCATTCTATGACGTCGCTGCCGAAGGACGCAGCGGTGCCGTCGGTCGGGCCCGTCCCATCGCCGAACTGGTGGCCGAATTCGAGTCCGGCGCCCGTAACGTGCCGGCCGGCAGGGTCTGGGGCGATCTGACGAAGGTGCAGCAGGCCGCGATCATCGATGACCACCGGCTGGTCTACATCGCCGAGGCTCCCGTCAACTGGTGCCCTGGACTGGGCACCGTGCTGTCGAACGAAGAAGTGACCCCGGACGGCCGCAGCGAGATCGGCAATTTCCCGGTGTTCCGCCGCAGCATGCGGCAGTGGATGATGCGCATCACCGCCTACGCCGACCGGTTGATCGACGACCTAGATCGACTGGACTGGCCGGATTCGGTGAAAGCCATGCAGCGCAACTGGATCGGCCGATCGACCGGGGCGCAGGTCAGCTTCTCGATCAGCACCGACGCGCCCGCGTCCCGCCGACCCGGAGCCGTGCCGGCCGCCATCGATGTCTACACCACCAGGCCGGACACCCTGTTCGGTGCGACCTATCTGGTGCTGGCCCCCGAGCATCCATTGGTCGACGAGATCACCACGGCCGCTTGGCCTTCCGACGTCAACCCGTCCTGGACGGGCGGCTCGGCCAGCCCGGCCGACGCGGTCGGCGAATACCGACTGGCTGCCTCCCGCAAGTCCGACCTGGACCGGCTGGGGGGACCTGCCGCGGGCGGCGGAGGGAACAAGGAGAAGACCGGTGTCTTCACCGGCGCCCACGCGGTGAACCCGGCCACGGGGACCGATCTGCCAGTGTTTATTGCCGACTACGTGCTGATGGGCTACGGGACCGGCGCGATCATGGCGGTGCCTGGCCAGGATGCCCGCGACATCGAGTTCGCGCATGCCTTCGAGCTGCCGGTGATCCAGACTGTGCAACGGCCGGACGGCTTCCCGGACGACGACGCCTTCACCGGTGACGGTCCGGCGGTGAACAGCAGCAACGACGAGGTCTCGGTGAACGGGATGGGCGTCGGCGAGGCCAAGGCGACCATCACGAAGTGGTTGCAGGACAGTGGTTTCGGCCAACCTCAGACGCAGTACAAGCTGCGCGACTGGCTGTTCTCCAGGCAACGGTACTGGGGCGAGCCGTTCCCGATCGTCTACGACGAGGACGGCGTGACGCATTCGCTGCCGGCCAGTGAGTTGCCGCTGATGCTGCCGGAGATCGCCGACTACTCACCGGCCAAGCTGGACCCGAACGATCCCAACACCAACCCGACCCCGCCGCTGGCCAAGGCCACCGAGTGGCGCACCGTCACCCTGGACCTGGGGCTGCCGAATCGACCAGGCGAGCAGAGCTACACCCGCGAGCTGAACGTGATGCCGCAGTGGGCCGGCTCCTGCTGGTATGAGATGCGCTACCTGGATCCGCACAACAGCAAGACCTTCTGCGATCCGCAGATCGAGCAGTACTGGATGGGCAAGGACCCAGACCGTCCGGACGACACCGGTGGCGTTGATCTGTACGTCGGCGGCGTGGAGCATGCGGTGCTGCACCTGCTGTATGCGCGGTTCTGGCACAAGGCGTTGTTCGACCTGGGTCACGTGTCCAGCGAGGAGCCGTTCCGCAGGCTGTTCAACCAGGGCTACATCCAGGCCTACGCCTACACCGACGCGCGCGGTAGCTACGTGCCCGCCGAGCAGGTCGTTGAGCCGACGCCAGGGGCGTTCGAGTTCAACGGCGAGCCGGTGAACCGCGAGTACGGAAAAATGGGCAAGTCGCTGAACAACGTGGTGACGCCGGACGACATCTGCAACGCCTACGGGGCCGACGTGTTCCGGATGTATGAGATGTCGATGGGCCCGATGGACGTATCCCGACCGTGGCAGACCCGCGACGTCGTCGGATCGCAGCGCTACCTGCAGCGGCTGTGGCGCACCGTGATCGACGAGAACACCGGCGAGGTCAAGGTTTCCGCTGCCAGTATTGACGGCCGGCCCGACGAGTCCGCCGACACCGTTGAGATGCTGCAGCTGTTGCACCGGACCATTGACGGAGTCCGCGGCGACTATGCCCGGATGCTGTACAACACCGCCATCGCCAAGCTGATCGTGCTGACCAATCACATCACCAAGAGCGGTCGGGCGCCGTCGCGTCAGGTGGCAGAGTCGCTGGTGCTGATGACGGCTCCGCTGGCCCCGCATGTCTGCGAGGAACTGTGGAATCGGTTGGGGCACAAGGAATCGCTGGCCCACGGCCCGTTCCCAGTCGCCGCCAAGGAGTTTCTTCTTGACGAGACCATCGAATATCCGATCCAGCTGAAGGGCAAAGTGCGCTCCAGGATCACCGTCGCCGCCGACGCCGACACCGCGACGGTCGAGGCGGCAGCACTGGCTGACGACAAGATCAAGGAAACACTGGCGCTGCTGGGCGTGCAGGACCCGAAGAAGATCGTCGTGGTGCCGGGCCGGATGGTCTCGATCGTCCCGTAACCCTGCGCCGAGGTGGCGGCTGGAGTTGATCAGCGCCGGGAGTCGATCGGCGTGGCCGGCGCTGCCCGGCTAGCATCCGGGGTATGACGGATCTCGATCTCACCAGCCAGAGTGCCGCGCGGGGTGGGTCGCAGCCGCTGCACGCCTACGTCGCTCGGCCAGCCGGGGGCGGGCCGTGGCCGGGAATGGTGGTGGTGCACGAGATCTTCGGGCTGGACGACGAGGCCCGCAAGCACACCGACAGGATCGCCGCCATGGGCTACTTGGCCGTCGCCGTTGATCTGTTCAGCCAGGGCGGGACCCGCCGCTGCCTGATCGCGACCATGAAGTCGTTGTCGAGCGGCACCGGACGGCCGTTCGTCGATATCGAGGTGGGCCGGCAGTGGTTGCTGGACAACGAACAGTGCACCGGCAAGATCGGCGTCATCGGGTTCTGCATGGGCGGCGGATTCGCGTTGATCGCGGCGGCCGGCGGCTTCGAAGCGAGCTCTGTCAACTACGGCAAACTGCCCCACAATCTGGATGAGGTAGCCGTCGGCGCTTGCCCGATCGTCGGCTCCTACGGCGCCAGGGACCGCTCACTCAAGGGCGCCGCCGGCAGGCTCGAGGCGGCGTTGCAAAAGGCCGGCGTCGAGCACGACGTGAAGGAATATCCGTCGGCCAGCCATGCCTTTCTCAACGAGAAGCCGAGCGGACCCGTGCTGCTGCGGCCGCTGCTGCGGGTGATGGGGATAGGCCCGGAACCCGTCGCGGCCGCGGACGCCTGGCGCCGGATCGAGACCTTCCTCGGCGCGCACCTGCGTTGACCCGACATCGCGGGTCCTACGGCGTTCTAGCACCCACCGTGCCGCCGACGACTACCGCCGATAACAACCGTAGGACCCGCGAAGTCCCGGGAGTTCGCGGGTTCTATGGCGGTTTTGAATAAGCTCATCTCATGTGGATTGAGTCCTTTCGCCCCCCTGGACCGGGCGAGTGACCAGCTGGCCGATCATCCGCCTGCAGGTGCAGCGCTCGCCGCTCAAGCCGGGCGCGGCGCCGCACCGGTGGTATGACCCGTCGCCGATCGTCGAGGTCGACGCGCTCGACGTCGATCCCGATGGGTGCATCGGGGTGACGGTCGACGGCGAGCGCATCCTCGACGTCCACCACACCCGGCATCCGTTGAGCCGTGATCCGCGCGGCCAGGCCGGGCTGACGGTGATGGGAACCGGCGACTATGCAGCGCTACGCCACACCTACGGACCGCAGCTGGCCGATGGTATCGCCGGCGAATCGCTGTTGGTCGAGGCCCCGGCCGGGCTGGCCGGCCTGGACTTCCCCGAGGAAATGACGATCGAGACCGGAACGGGACCGGAGGCTCTGCTGGGCTTCCGGGTGGCCAGTCCGTGCGTCGAGTTCACCCGGTTCTGCCTGCGCAGGGATGCCGGCGACCGGGTCGACCAGCAGGTCAAGGACACCTTGCTCGCCCTCGGCAACGGTGCCCGTGGCTACCGGGCGGTGGCCGCGGTGGCGACGACGATTCGGGTTGGCGATCGGCTGCGCACTCCCTGACCGGTGGCTGGCAGTGACCGACCGCTGGACGATACCTGCCAACGGGTGGTGACGCGTCCAGATCGTTGACGGGTTCTGCAAGAACGGTATGTACTGCGAGCACCTCTGAACGCCCCATGATGACCAGTACGCCGGGAGTTGCCGCTATGCTGCTACGCCGTCCGTTGTCCCTGCTCAGCGTTGCCGCCGTGGTCGGCGGTGCGCTGCTGGCCGTACCCGTCTCGGCCTCCGCCTCGGCTGCACGCGCGGCCATCACTTCGCCGCCGGCCATCACTACGCCGCCCGCCATTACTGCGCTGTCGGCCGTCGCAGCGCCGTCGGCCAGTACAGCGGCGTCGAACAGGCCGCAGCCGGGCAAGACGCCGAAGCTGCCGGCGGTCTATCCGGTGCCACAGTCGATGAAGTCGCACGGCGGACCAGCGACGCTCGGCGCCGCTGTCGTCCTGGTGGCTGCCGCGGACGCCGACCAGTCGGCGGTCGACGCGGTGAATGCCTCGTTGAGCGCGGCCGGCGTCACCGCCATCGACAAGGTTGCCACCCTGGACGCTGCGCCCGGCAAGGAGCCGGCGGTGGTCGTCGGTGGTGACGCCACTGCAACCGCGCTGGGCGTTACCGACGCGAGTGCGCTGGCGGCAGAGGGCTACGTGCTGGCCACCGGAAAGATCAAGGGCCGCACGGTGATTGCCCTCGACGGGCACGACGCCACCGGTACCTACTACGCGGCGCAGACGTTCCGGCAGCTACTCACCGGTTCCGGCAAGAAGCTGGCCGTGCCCGGTGTGCAGATCCGCGACTGGCCGGCGCTGCCGATCCGCGGCGTCATCGAGGGGTTCTACGGCACCCCGTGGTCGCACTCGGCGCGGCTGAGCCAGCTGGACTTCTACGGCGCGCACAAGATGGATACCTACGTCTACTCGCCCAAGGACGATGCGTACCTGCGCGCGCAGTGGCGTGATCCGTACCCGGCCGATCAGCTGGCCCAGCTGAAGGAGCTGGTGACCAGGGCCACCGCCGATCACGTCAACTTCACCTACGCGCTGTCGCCGGGTCTGTCGGTCTGCTACAGCTCGGCCGCCGACGAGCAGGCGCTGGTCGCCAAGTTCCAGTCGCTGTGGGACATCGGGGTCCGGGACTTCGCGATCCCACTGGACGACATCAGTTACACCACCTGGAACTGCGATGCCGACCAGGCCAAGTTCGGCACCGGTGGAGCGGCCGCCGGTGCTGCCCAGTCGTATCTGCTCAACGCCGTGCAGCGCGACTTCATCGCCACCCATGCCGGTGTTGCCAGGTTGCAGCTGGTGCCGACCGAATACTCCGACACCGCCGGCAGCGTCTACAAGACCGCGATCAAGGCCCAGCTGGACCCGGCGATCATCGTCGAGTGGACCGGCGTCGGAGTGATCGCGCCCGTCATCACCCGGGCTCAGGCCGCGGCCGCGAAGAGCGTCTTCGGGCACGACATCCTGCTGTGGGACAACTATCCGGTCAACGATTACGTCGCCGGCCGACTGCTGCTTGGCCCCTACGTCGGCCGTGATGCCGGCTTGGGTGCGTCGCTGGTGGGCAACACCGCCAATCCGATGATTCAGCCGGAGGCATCGAAGATCGCGCTGTTCTCGGTGGCCGACTACTCCTGGAACGACACCGCGTTCGATCCGCAGACATCCTGGCAGGCAAGTATTACCGAGTTGTCCGGCGGTGACAGGCAGGCACGTGCGGCGCTGGCGGCCTTCGCCGACCTCGAGCACTACTCACGGATCGACCCGGTCCAGGCACCGGTACTGGCTGCCAAGACGGCGGCGTTCTGGCAGCAGTGGGAGACCGGCAGACCGTCGGCCGCCTACGCACTGGACAGATATCTGAGCATCATCGCCACCATCCCGACCACATTGGCCGCCAGGATGAATGACCCGGCGTTCATCGCCGATGCCCAGCCATGGCTGGCTGCTGCGGGCGACTGGGGGAAGGCTGCGATGGCCGCCGTGCAGATGCTGCGTGACGAGCGGCTCGGGCACGGCGCGCTGGCGGTCGCGGAGCGGGCGAGTGTCAATTCCCTTGTGACGCAGGCGAACTCGCACAACTACGTCGGCCTTGGCGGCACCGCGGTACCGGTAAGCGTCGGCGATGGGGTGATCGACACCTTCGTCACCAGCGCACTGGCCGAGAACGACCGGTGGCTCGGGTTGGCCGGCCGGCACGTCACCGGTTTGACGTCGATGTCGACGTACCAGACCAACACGATCGACAAGATGGTCGACGGCGACGATTCCACCTACTACTGGTCGGCGGCTCCACCGGCGATCGGCGATTACATCGGGGTGGATCTCGGTGGGGTGCAGCGGGTCTCGTCGGTGGCCATTCACATGGGCAAGCCCGGCAGCCCGAACGACTTCCTGTCCGTCGGCGTCGTCGAGTACTCGGTCGACGGCGTCAGCTGGACGACAGCCGCCACCACTGTGCACTCGGCCGAGGTTCAGGTGAACTTCCCGGCGGGAGCGCAGGCCAGGTTCGTCCGGCTGCTGTCAACCGCCAGCCAGACCAACTGGGTGGTGGTGCGCGAGTTCACCGTCACCGGCCCGGACTCACAGACCCTGACGGTGAGCGGGACACCCGCCGCCGCAACGGGTTCCAGCCTGGCGGCGGCGGCGGACGGTTCGCCGGACTCGGTCTACCGAGCCGCCTCGGCCCCGGCCGCCGGCGATGCGCTGGTGGTCTCCCTGCCCACCGCAAAGGCGTTGCAGAAAGTGGCCGTCGTCGGTACCGGCACCGGCACCGTGCAGATCGGCAGCGGCAACAACTGGACGACGCTCGGGTCGCTGGCCGGCCCGCACTCGCCGGGCTACACCGAACTTGCCGCGCACGGCCGGACCGTCGAAAGCATCCGGTTACTCTGGGCGGCCGGGTCGGCGGCGCCGCAGATCGCCGAAGTGATCCCCTGGTATGCGGACACTCCGGCGGTCGACCTGGTGCTGCCGTCGGCTGCCGTCCAGGTGACGGCGGGTACGTCCGCCGCGGTGTCGGTCGTGATCTCGGCCAGGCGACCGTCCGATACCACGGTGCGGGTCACCGCAAAGGCGCCAAGGGGCGTCACCGTCAAGCCGGCCAGCAGCAGCCTGACCCTGCCCCGGGGCGGGCAGCCGACCCTGACGCTGACCATCACCGGCCGCACCCCCGGCAGCTACCAGGTGCCGATCGCCGTCACCCCGCGGTCGGGTCGCGCCGTCACCGGAATGCTCGCCGTCAATGTGCATCCGGCGGTCAGCGATACCAACGTGGCGGCTGCCGCGGCTGGTGCGACGGCGACCGCATCGAGCGTTGAACAGAACCTGCCGCAGTTCACCGCCGACCATGCCATCGACGGCGACCTGACCACCCGCTGGTCGTCCGGCTATCACGACAACGACGCTCTGACCGTGAAGCTGGCCGCCCCGCAGCATCTCGGAAAGGTGGTGCTGTATTGGGAAACAGCGCACGCAACTGACTACCTGATACAGACATCGGTCGACGGCGCCAGCTGGACAACCGCGGCCACCGTCAGCGGCAGCCAGGGCGGCATCGAGACCGAATGGATCGACCAGACCGGCGTGCGGTACCTGCGGATGCAGGGCGTGCACCGCTCGTCCACCTTCGGCTACTCGCTGTTCGAGCTGCAGGCCTACCCCGTCGCCTGATCCCTGGTACGGCGCTTATCAACATCCATCGCGCTGACGAAGTTGGCGGGTTTGGGACGGGAGTGACGCAAGTCGTCGACTTCGTCAGCGAAATCCAAGTTGATAAGCGCCGAGCGGGAGTGACAGGCTCCGGGGGTGGGCCACCTGGAGATCAACTCGGTCAGTTTCGACCTGCCGGACGGCCGGCCGCTGCTCAGCGACGTCAGCCTGCGGGTCGGTGAAGGGGCCAAGGTTGCGCTGATCGGCCCCAACGGCACCGGCAAGACCACCCTGGCCAGGATCGTCGCCGGCGACCTGCCGGCCGCCGAGGGCGCCATCACCCGGTCCGGCGGACTGGGCGTGATGTCGCAGTTCATCGGCTCGGTGCGCGACGACTCAACCGTCCGCGACTTGCTGTTATCCGTTGCACCGCAGGCGATCCGGGAAGCGGCAGCGGAGATCGATCGCACCGAGCTGTTGATGATGGAACCTGATGGCAGCCCAGCTGAGGAGGCCGATCAGCTGGCCTATGCGCAGGCGCTGGCCGACTGGTCGGACGCCGGCGGCCACGACTTCGAGACCGGATGGGACGTCTGCACCGTCGCTGCCATCGGCATCCCGTACGACAGGGCGCAGTATCGCAGCGTCAACTCGCTGTCCGGCGGCGAGCAGAAACGGCTGGTGCTGCAGACGCTGCTGCGCGGCAAGGACGAGGTGCTGCTGCTGGACGAGCCCGACAACTACCTGGACGTTCCGGCCAAGCGCGAACTCGAGCAGACGCTGATCGACTCGCCGAAGACGGTGCTGTTCGTCAGCCACGATCGCGAGTTGCTGGACAGGGTGGCGACCCGCATCGCCACCCTGGAGCCCGGAGCGGCCGGCAGCACGCTGTGGGTGCACGCCGGTCGGTTCTCCACCTATCACCAGGCCCGGACCGATCGGTTCGCCAAGCTCGACGAGATGCGCCGGCGCTGGGACGAGGAGCACGCCAAGATCAAGACGCTGGTGCAGATGTACAAGCAGAAGGCCGCCTACAACTCGGATATGGCCTCCCGCTACCACTCGGCGCAGACCAGACTGCGCCGGTTCGAAGACGCCGGCCCGCCAGCGGCGTTGCCGTTCACCCAGCACGTCCAGATGCGGCTGACCGGCGGCCGGACCGCCAAGCGGGCCGTGGTCTGCCAGCAGTTGGAACTCACCGGTCTCATGCAGCCGTTCGACCTGGAGGTGTTCTTCGGCGAGCGGGTGACGGTGCTGGGCAGCAACGGGTCCGGCAAATCGCACTTCCTGCGGTTGCTGGCCGCCGGCGGGACCACGCCGGAACCGGAGCACGAACCGGTCGGCGACATTCAGCCGAAAACCGTGCAGCACAACGGGATCGCCCGGCTCGGGTCGCGGGTACGGCCGGGCTGGTTCGCCCAGACCCATCAGCATCCGAGCCTGTTGGGGCGCACCCTACTGGAGATCCTGCACCGGGGTGATTCCGGCCGCCGCGGCATGCCACGCGAGGAAGCGTCCCGTGCGCTGGATCGTTACGAGCTGGCCAGGGCCAGCGAGCAGACCTTCGAGCTGCTCTCCGGCGGTCAGCAGGCGCGCTTCCAGATCCTGCTGCTGGAACTGTCCGGTGCGACCTTGCTGCTGCTCGACGAGCCGACCGACAACCTCGACCTGCACTCGGCCGAGGCACTGGAACACGCGCTCGACGCCTTCTCCGGAACGGTGCTGGCCGTCACCCACGACCGCTGGTTCACCCGCGGCTTCGATCGGCATCTGGTGTTCGGCGCCGACGGCAAGGTCTTCGAGTCCGACGAAGCAGTCTGGGACGAGACCAGGGTGCGCCGTAGCCGCTGACCTCAAGTTCTGGCTGGCTTCAGGGCGCAGCGGCTACCAATCAGGGTTCGCTAGCCCTCGCGTAAGCGTGCACACTGACGACCATGGAGCACTACGACCTGGTGGTGATCGGTTCCGGCCCGGCCGGGCAGAAGGCTGCGATTGCGGCAGCGAAGCTGGGCCGCCGGCCGGCGGTGGTCGAACGTCGGGACATGGTCGGTGGGGTGTGCATCAACACCGGCACCATTCCGTCCAAGACGTTGCGTGAGGCGGTGCTCTACCTCACCGGTCTCAGCCAGCGCGAGCTGTACGGCCAGTCGTACCGGTTGAAAAGTGACATCACCGTTACCGACCTGTCCGCCCGCACCCAGCATGTGATCGACCGCGAGATCGACGTGATCCGAAATCAGTTGTCGCGCAACAAGGTTGCCCTGTTGCCCGGGATGGCGCGGTTCACCTCGCCGCACGAGCTCGCCATCGACGACGGCACCGGAGTCGATCGCGAGGTGAGCGGCGACAAGATCGTCATCGCGGTCGGCACCAGGCCGGCCAGGCCGTCGACGGTGGACTTCGACGGGATGACGATCGTCGACTCCGACCAGATCCTGAACATGGACCACGTGCCGAACTCGATGGTGGTGGTCGGTGCCGGGGTGATCGGCATCGAGTACGCGTCGATGTTCGCCGCGCTCGGCACCAAGGTCACTGTGGTGGAGAAACGCCCTGCGATGCTGGACTTCTGCGACCGGGAGATCGTCGAAGCGCTGCAGTATCAACTGCGCGACCAGGCCGTCACTTTCCGGTTCGGCGAGAGCGTCAAGACGGTCGAGAAGCACCACGCGGGCACCCTGACCGTGCTGGAATCCGGCAAACGCATTCCGGGCGACACGGTGCTGTACTCCGCCGGTCGGCAGGGGGTGACGGACACTCTCGAGCTGGAGAAGGCGGGCATCGTAGCGGCCGACCGCGGCCGGATCGAGGTGGACGAGCACTTCCGCACCTCCGCCGAGCACATCTACGCGGTGGGCGACGTGATCGGCTTCCCGGCGCTGGCCGCGACGTCGATGGAACAGGGCAGGCGGGCCGCTTACCACGCATTCGGCGAGCCGGTCGGCGCCACCAACATCGAGGTGCAACCCATTGGTATCTATACGATTCCGGAGATCAGCTATGTCGGGCACAGCGAAGACACGCTGACTGCGGACAACGTGCCGTTCGAGGTCGGCGTTGCCAGGTACCGCGAGCTGGCCCGCGGGGCGATCCTCGGCGACTCGTACGGAATGCTGAAGCTGCTGGTGCACGCAGAGAACCGAAAGCTGTTGGGCGTGCACGTCTTCGGCACCAATGCCACCGAGCTGGTGCACATCGGCCAGACCGTGATGGGCCTGGACGGCACCGTCGACTATCTGGTAGACGCGGTTTTCAACTACCCGACGCTGGCCGAGTCGTACAAGGTCGCCGCGCTGGACGCGGCGAACAAGATGCGGGCCATCGCCAGGGTGACCGGCGACTCGAGACCCGCGCCGCTGCCCGAATAGCGGCAGACCCGAGCGTCAGTCATAATGATCGTGCAAAGGGGGGCGCAGATGGCTGTCATCGAAGTTTCAGGAGCACACAAGACGTATCGACGGTGGCGCAAGCCGCCCGAGCATGCGTTAAGGGGCCTGGATCTCACGGTCCAGCCCGGTGGAGTTTTCGGGTTCCTCGGCCCGAACGGATCCGGTAAGACAACGACCATCAGATTGCTGCTGGGGCTGGTGCGACCGGATGCCGGCAGTCTGAAGATCCTGGGCAGATCGGTGCCGACCGAACTCCCGTTGGTGATCGGTCGGATAGGCGCGCTGGTCGAGACCCCGCTGTTCTTCCCGAATTTCTCCGCCCGCCGCAACCTGTCGTTGCTGGCCGGCGCTTCCAAGATCCCAGCGGCAAGGGTTGGCCAGATGCTCGAGCTGGTGGGCCTTGCCGAACGCGCTGACGACCGGGTGAAGGGCTATTCGCTCGGCATGAAGCAACGATTGGGAATCGCCGCTGCGTTGCTGAAGGATCCCGAGCTGCTGATTCTCGACGAGCCCGGAAACGGTCTTGATGCCGCCGGCATCAGAGAGGTTCGCCAGCTGATCAAGCGTCTTGGCGCCGCCGGCGTGACGGTGCTGTTGTCCTCGCATCAACTCGGCGAGGTGCAGCAGGTGTGCGACCGGGTGGCGATCATGTCCAAGGGGCAGGTGATCGCGTCCGGTTCGGTCGCCGAGTTGCTCGCCGCCAAGACAACAGGGGACGTGCTGGTCCGGCTGGCCGACCAGGCCGCCGCCCGGCAGGTATTGCAGCGGGCGGGGCTGACGGTGACGGATCAGGATGACGCACTGCGGGTCGGGAACGCATCGGATCCGGCTACGGTGACCCGGATCCTCAGCGACGCCGGGCTGTATCTGACCGAGTTGAGCCCAATCGGTGCCGACCTGGAGAGCGTGTTCCTGGATCTCACCGGCGAACCGGTCGCCGAACCGGACGCCGAACCGGACGCAGCGGTGCCACCGAAAACCGTTGAGCGGGTGGACAAATGACCACTACTCTTGCTCCTCGTGGCGAGCGGACATCCGCACCAACGTTCGGCCGGCTGCTTTCCACCGAGTTGCGCCGGCTTGCTGCCAGGCGCGTTGCCAGGGTGGTGCTCGGGGTGTGTGTCCTCGGCTATCTGGTGGCGGCGATCGTGCTCTGGCAGACCCATTCCGTTGAGACTCCGGCGGATGTTGCGCAGGCGACGGCCCAACGCGATGCCCAGATCGCCCAAATCTCTGACAGCGTCGCTGCCTGTCTGAAGGCGCCAGGCGGCTCCGAACAGCAGTGCGGGTCGGTGCCGACGGCCGCCGATTTCCCGGTGGACCAGTTCCTGAAAAACGACCCGTTCCTGCCGCGCCAGGTCAACGTCTACACGTTCGCCATCGGGGCGGCGGTGGCACTCGCCGGGTTCGCCCTCGGCGCCACCTTCATCGGCGCCGAGTGGTCATCCAAGAATGTCATTGCCTGGTTGTTCTACGAGCCACGACGGCTGCGCCTGATGGCGGCCAAGTTGCTGGCGCTGCTGTCGACGACCTTGGCCCTGTCGGTGCTGGCCCAACTCATCTGGGCATTCACGGCCAGGCTGCTGATCGCTCATCGCGGAGTGCCGGTGTCCAGCCTCGGTGCAGACGCCGGGCATTTCTGGTCGGACGTGTTCGACGTTCAGGTCCGCGGGGCGCTGCTGGTGCTGCCGGCGGCGCTACTCGGTTTCGGGATCGCCAACCTCATCCGTCACACTGCTGCCGCGTTCGGCGCTGCCTTCGTCTACTTCGCCATCGTGGAATCGGCGCTGCGCAGCATCAGCCCGGCCACCCAGCCGTACCTGTTCACCACCGGCCTGCAAGCGTGGGTCGCCGACGGCGGCATCGACCTGTACGGCGCCCCGGTCTACAACCAGCAGCAGGGGAGCGTCGAGCTCGCCGTCATCCACGTGTCGAATCTGCACGGCGGTTTGCTGCTGTTGGCCTACGCCGCGGTGGTGCTCGCCGTTTCGCTGCTGTTGTTCCGGCGGCGGGACATCAGCTGACAGGCGGAGCCTGACCAGCCGACCGCCGGGCTGGGCGCAAGCCGAGGCCAGCCGGGCACCGGCCGGCTCAGAGCTGCTTGTTGGCCTGTCCGAGCTGCTTGGCCGAGAAGACACCGGCGCCGCCGGCCAGGATGATGCCGATGATGTCCGGGGTGATCCCGCCGAGCGTCAGCAGCATGCCGAGCACCGCGACACCGGTGGCGCCCAGCGCGACCGGCATCCGCTTCTTGATGCGCACCTGGGTGGCGTCGCCGCCGGCACGCTTCTGCGCGACCCTGTCCAGCTGCCACAGATAGCCGGTGTAGCCGAGGGTGGCCAGCAGCCCGACAAGCGTGACGAAGAAGGCGATGATGCCGATAACGGATTCCATGAAATGACTCCTCGCTGCTCCTGCCGATGCCGGGGCGCTACCTCCAGCGTGCACTACTGGCGTGTACTACCGGCGTGTACTACTGCAGCGCACGGCCGCCGGCAAAAGTTCCTTGGTGTGCCGCACCGTTCGCGCTGCCATCCCGGCCATCGGGGCGTCGGCATCGGATTCATCCACAACCTTCCGGGGAACTGAGGGTCGGCCGAACCGGCCGCGGGTAATCTCGTACGGGTGCGAACGCAGCGAGGACTGGTGGACTACGCGTTGCAGCGCCGTGCTGTGCTGGCCGAGGTGATGTCCGGCAGGACCGGCGTGACGGACGTCTGCGACGCCTCCCCCTACCTGATCAGGGCCGCCAAGTTCCATGGCGTGCCCACCGACCTCACTTGCCCCGTCTGCCGCAAAGAGCAGCTGATCAACGTGTTCTGGATCTACGGGGACGAGATCAAACACCTGGCAGGCTCCGCGCGGACGCCACCGGAGCTGGAACGAATGGCCGGCTCATACGGTGAATTCAATGTCTATCAGGTCGAGGTCTGCCGCAGCTGCTCGTGGAATCACCTGGTGGCTTCGTTCGTGATGGGCTCCGATGGGGCGGACGAATTGCCAAGACGCAGCCGTCGCAGCGCCGCCAAGTAACCGGCCGATCAGTATCTCCGCCGACCCGAATCCACCGACTGGCATGTGCAGCGACATTCGATCAGTAGGCTCGCGCGAGTGAGCGGTCCGAACACCGGCAATGAGTCGGGGGTGCACGAGCCGGCGGAACCCGCGGTCGATGACGATCGCCTGCCCGCTGCGGCCACCACGTCGTCCACGCGCGATCAGCTACCGGCGACCGATCGCCGCCCCGCTACCGCCGCCTCGCTTGGCCCGAGCGACCGCGTCATCCCGTCCTGGACCGACCCGACCGTCCGCCGCGCCTCCGACCTGATCGGTGGCCCGCTCGGCCGGCACGCGCAGGTCGGCCGCAACACCCTGTTCACGCCGCTGCGGGTATGCCTGCTGATGGCGATCACCGTGCTGATCCTCGGTTGGATGGTCAAGTCCCCGTGCATTCAGCAGAGCGGCCAGCCGGCCAGCCTCGACCAGTCCGGCCAGCGTCCGTGGATGACTGGCTGCTACAACGACGTCGTGCCGCTGTACGGCAGCCGCGGCTTCAACCGGCCGAAGGACTTCCCGTACGCGAACTCGTTCATCGAGCTGACGGCCGGCGGCGAGAAGCGCATCTACCCACTGGACGGCATCCGCACCGTCGGCAGCAGCATCGAGTCGGTGACGTCCAGCGGGACGGTCACGCTGTCCAACGACGACATCGTCGGGGACGCCGACACCGGCTATCAGCAGGTCGCGGACGGGCGGCTGGTCCCGCTGCCGAGCATCAGCAGCCTCGGCCAGGTGCGCTACCTGGAGTACCCGGTGCTGACGGGGCTGTTCCAGTGGGGCGTCAGCTGGGCGACCTACGGCTACCTGAACATGGCCAAGTCGACGGGCGTCGTCCCCGTCCCGCTCGATGTCGCGGCCTACTTCACCATCGGCGCGTTCTTCCTGGCGTTGTTCTATCTGTGGGCGGTGGTGTGCACCGCGCGGCTGTCCCGAAAACGGATCTGGGACACCGCGCTGATGTGCCTGTCCCCGCTGCTGATCGTGCACGCGTTCACCAACTGGGATCTGCTGGCGGTGGGCCTGTGCGCCGGCGGGATGTGGGCATGGGCAACCCGAAGACCGGTGCTGTCCGGAGTGCTGTTGGGGCTCGGGATGGCGGCGAAGCTGTATCCGATCCTGTTGCTGGGACCGCTGCTGGTGTTGTGCCTGCGGGCCGGCAAGATGGGCTCCTGGGTCAAGGCTTTCGTCGGCGCTGCCGTCGCCTGGCTGATCGTCGACGTGCCGGTGATCGTGCTGTATCCGCACGCCTGGGGTGAGTTCTTCCGGCTCAACGCGCAACGGCCGCCGGAATGGGATTCCTGGTATTTCCTGTTCGCCAACCTCACCGGCTCGTCGATCTGGAACAACGCGTCGGGCGCCGATACGCCGACGTTCCTCAACGATCTGTCGCTGGGTCTTTTCCTGGCGGCCTGCACCGCGATCGGCTGGTTCGCGCTGTCCGTTCAGCGCCGGCCCCGCTTCGCCCAGCTGGCGTTCCTGGTGGTCGCGGCGTTCCTGCTGACGAACAAGGTGTGGTCGCCGCAGTACTCCATCTGGTTGGTGCCACTGGTGGCGCTGGCGTTGCCGCGCTGGCGCCCGGTGCTCATCTGGCAGGTGGCCGAAGTTGTCTGTTGGATGCTGCTGATGTTCCAGTTCGCCGGGGTCAGCAACAAGGGACTGTCGGTGGAGCCGTTCGTCGGTGCCGCCATCATTCGCGGTTGCCTGCTGCTGATGCTGGTGGCCATGGTCTTCCGGGAGATGCTGCGGCCGGACCAGGATCTGGTGCGGCAGACCGGCGACGACGACCCGAGCGGCGGCGTGCTGGAAGACGCGCCGGACCGCTTCACCCTGCCGTCGATCCCGACGCTGCTCGGGCGCGGTCGGCGGTCGGCGCCCACCGATGACGATGACACCGACGACGATGCCGGGTCTGAATGTGCCGCCAGGAAGAATCACCAGCCGTGGACGGCACCGAGCCCGCACCCGTCGCATCCAGCTGAGCTCGCGATCCCGCAAAACTGCGGGCCCAGCGGCTGCATTCGGGAGACCGGAACGGCCTGTTTTCGCTGCTAGACTAATCGGTGCCCGCCTGGTCAAACCTGACAGTTGGCGGGCAGCATGCTGTTGGACGGGTCCAGGTGATCGGTCCGAGCATCACCCTCCTGCCGCGGAAAGACCGTGGCCGACGAGTCCATAGGAGGTGCACGTGAGCGTTTCGACTGCTCCACGTCACTATGAGCTGTTGCTCATCCTCGATCCAAACCTCGACGAGCGCACCGTTGCTCCGTCGATCGACACGTTCCTGAACGTGGTGCGCCAGGCCAAGGGCACCGTGGAGAACGTCGACATCTGGGGCAAGCGCCGGCTGTCCTACGAAATCCGCAAGCAGGCCGAGGGCATCTACGCCGTCATCGACGTCAACTGCACGTCCGACGTCGTTACCGAGCTCGATCGTCAGCTCAACCTGAACGAGTCGGTGCTGCGCACCAAGATCACCCGCCCGGTGCCCGTCAAACCGGCTGTCAAACCGGCTGTCAAACCGGCTGTCAAACCGGCAACGGCTTAGCAAACCAAGGGAAGCTGAGGAAAGCCATGGCAGGCGACACCATCATCACCGTGGTCGGCAACCTGACCGCCGATCCGGAACTGCGCTTCACCGCCTCGGGTGCAGCCGTCGCGAACTTCACCGTCGCGTCGACGCCCCGCACCTTCGACCGGACCTCCGGTGAGTGGAAGGACGGCGAGGCATTGTTCTTGCGCTGCAACATCTGGCGGCAGGCCGCCGAGAACGTCGCGGAGTCGCTGACCAGGGGCGCCCGCGTGGTAGTCACTGGTCGGCTCCGGCAACGCAGCTTCGAGACCAAGGAAGGCGAAAAGCGCACCGTCATCGAGATGGAGGTCGACGAGATCGGTCCATCGCTGCGGTACGCCACCGCCAAGGTGAACAAGGCTCAGCGATCTGACGGCGGCGGTGGCGGCTTCGGCTCCTCCGGCGGCGGTGGTTCAGCTGGCGGCGGGGGTTCAGCTGGCGGTGGAGCTGGTTCGGGCGGCGGCAACCGCGGCGGCAGTGCGCCGGCCGAGGACCCATGGTCTTCCGCCCCGCCGGCCTCCGGCGGCGGCGGATACTCCGACGAGCCACCCTTCTAAACCCTTTATCGCGCAACAACTCTCAGCAATAGCCCTGCGCCTGCGATCGGATAGTCGCTGCGCAGCAACAACTTTCAGGAGAATCACTCACCATGCCAAAGCCCCCGGTTCGCAAACCGAAGAAGAAGGTGTGCGCCTTCTGCAAGGAGACCGCACCCGCGATCGATTACAAGGACACCACTTTGCTGCGCCGATTCATCTCCGACCGTGGCAAGATCCGCGCTCGTCGGGTCACCGGTAACTGCACCCAGCACCAGCGCGACGTCGCGACGGCGGTCAAGAACGCCCGTGAGGTTGCCCTGCTGCCCTACACCTCGACCGCCCGCTGATCCGGGCCTGGAAACAGCGAGAATAAGGCGGACAAGACACCATGAAGCTCATCCTGACAACTGACGTCGAGAACCTCGGCGCCCCCGGCGACATCGTCGAGGTCAAAGACGGCTACGGCCGTAACTTCCTGCTTCCCCGTGGCATGGCCGTAGTGGCCACCAAGGGCCAGGAGAAGCAGGTTCAGACGATCAAGCGGGCCCAGCAGGCACGGGAGATCCGCGGCACCGACCACGCCGCGGAGATCAAGCAGGCGCTGGAGAAGCTGGCCGTCACCATCTCGGCCAGGACGGCCGACAGCAAGAAGCTGTTCGGTTCGATCACCAACGCCGACATCGCCGACGCGGTGAAGGCAGCGGGCGGCCCGACACTGGACAAGCGGACGATCGCCACCGACGGCCACATCAAGACCATCGGCCAGTATCCGGTGACCGTCACCCTGCACCCCGATGTGACAGCGCTGCTGACCGTCTCGGTCGTCGCCGAGAGCTGACGGCGACTCAGCAGTACTCGAAAGGCCGCGACTCCACTGGAGGTCGCGGTCTTTCGCTGTCTCGGGTTTCACGGAGCCGGCGGCAGCCACACCGACGGTGACGTCGGACGTGGACAGATCCCCGAATCGGTTCCCCGATCCGGCGGATCTCGACACGCCGGAGCCGCCGCGCCGTCGACGCCGAACCCGAGGTTGTCCACCGGGCATCATCACCTGCTCACCCGCTCTGACCTGCGGCGATGATCATGAACGCAAAAGATTTCCCCACGCTGTCCACAATGTGAACACCGGCTCACCTGGGCGAATGGTGATCCGTCAACACGGCATCAACACGGTGGTACACATCGAGGGTTGGCTCCGTTCCGCTCGCGGTTCTACGGTCGTACGACACCACCTGAATCGACGGACAGAACCCGCCAACTGTCGGACCCCTGGCGTACACCTGTTCGTATGACGCACGGGGTGCGACGGGCCGGCCAGCCAGCCAGTTCCGTTGGCGGACAGCAGGCCGGGCAGACCGCTGCTGCCCCCGCGTTGCAGGTGCCGCAATGGCGACAAGTAAGCCCGCCCGCGGGCATGGAGGTAACGGCACCGATGACAGCTGGCGTAACACTGCCCGACGAACGGTTCGCCGCCGAGCCGCAGCACGCTCGGTTTGATCGTCAGCCCCCGCAGGATTTGGCGGCTGAGCAGTCGGTGCTGGGTGGCATGTTGTTGAGCAAGGATGCGATCGCCGATGTGGTGGAGTCGTTGCGGGTGGGCGATTTCTACAAGCCGGCGCATTCGTTGATCTTCGATGCGATCTTGGATCTGTATGCCAAGGGTGAGCCGGCCGATCCGATTACCGTGGCCGCCGAGCTGGATCGGCTGGGCCGGATCGCCAGGGTGGGCGGCGCGTCGTAT
>JALYVF010000295.1 GCA_030853385.1 Actinomycetota bacterium
CGGAGAAGAGCCCCCCGCCCACCACCCCGCCCTCCACCGCGCCCAAAACCACTCCGGCCGCGACCGGTGGCCCGGTGACGAAGGTGAACCCGCTCACCGTCAATTGCACCGCTTTGCTCACCGCCGACGATGTCAAGAGCGTGACGGGGACGACGATCCCGAGCGCGACGAGCCGGGTCAAGGACGTAGCGAACCCGAAGGTGCTATCCACCGGTTCCATCCGCTGTCTCTACGGGGTCGCCGGCGGCAAGCAGAAGGTGAGCGCGCGGCTCACCCAGTACAAGACGGCAGCGGCCGCGGCCGCACAGATCGCCGTCACCGCCCAATCCGAGGTGAGCCTCGGCGCCCAGCAATCGTCAACGACGGTCGGTGGGCAGCCGGCCAAGGTGCTGCTCCGTGACGGCGCACTGATCGACGTGCAGTACGGCGATTGGACGCTGGGGGTTGCGGTCGCGAGCGGTGTGATCACCAAGGATCAGGCCGGTGAAGTGACTGAGCTGGCTTCGCGAGTCCTGGCACGGGTGCTCAAGAACGCCAGTTGATCGGTCGGTGATCCGGTGGGACGTCACAGCCGCCCAATCCGCCGGAACATCAACGGCGCGCCGCAACGCCAGTGCAGCACGCGGTACGGCTACCTCCGCGCGCAGCGTCAGGCGGCCGCGGTCTGCAGGGCCGGTGCGGAACGCTCGGCCAGGCCATCGGTGGCCATCAACAGGTGATGCCTGCCGGTCTTGCGTCCGAAGCCGAACAGTCGCGCGAACAGGCTTCGCTGGGCGACAGTGACGAACTGCCGCACCGGAACCAGTCCGGGCAGACCGAACCGGTGACGACCCTGTCCGAGAACGGTGCTGCGCACTGGACCTCCTAGGGTTGGTGCGGTGCAGCTGGATGCTGGTGAGGTGACGCTATGTCAACATCGGCGGGAGCACGGGGAGGCGGATCGGTGTGTCGGGCGTGACGCGACAGGACGGGAGTGACGCAATGGGTTCTGACGATGAACCGGTCACCCCAACGGGAACAGCTCCGATCGCGACTTCGGAGGGCCGGATTCCGGCGCTCAGCGTGGCCGTCACCGGTGGGATCGGGGCCGGCAAATCGACGGTGTCGGCGGCGTTGGCCGGCCGCGGAGCGGTGCTGGTGGATTCGGATGCACTCGCGCGCGAGGTGGTCGAGCCAGCGACCCCGGGTCTTGCTGCCATCAGCGAAGCCTTCGGCGACGGCGTCATTGCCGGCGACGGTCGCCTGGACCGGGCGGCGCTGGCCGGGGTCATCTTCAGCGACCCGGCGGCCAGAAGAACGCTCGAAGCCATTACCCACCCGTTGGTCCGGCGCCGCTATGCCGAGCTGCGGTCCGCTGCACCGCAAACGGCGATCATCGTCAACGACATCCCGCTGGTCAACGACGTGCAGGTCGCCGCCGGATTTCAGCTGGTGATCGGTGTCGGCATCCAGGACGAGGAGCTCAGGGTGCGGCGGTTGATCGACCGCGGGCTGGCCGAGCAGGACACGCGTGCCAGGATCGCCGCGCAGATCTCCGACACCGATCGGCGTCGGTTGTGTGACGTCTGGTTGGACAACTCCGCGGACATCACCGACCTGCACGCCTGCATTGACCCGCTGTGGCAGCGGTTGACCGAGTTCGCCAGCAACCGGTTGGCGCTGCGGAAGGCATCGTGGGCTGACCGGATGCTGACCGAACCGGATCCCAGCTGGCCGGACCAGGCCGCGTTGCTAGCCGCAAGGGTCTCGCAAGCCGTCGGCGGGGCAAGGGTGGATCACATCGGTTCGACCGCCATCCCTGGGTTGCCGGCCAAGAACGTGATCGACCTGCAGTTGACGGCCGAGAGCCTCGAACAAGCGGAGCAGTTCGCGCCAGCACTGGCCGCCGCCGGATTTCCTGGCCGCCCGACGTCGGACAACGCCCACCCGGTGGGCGCCCAACCGTGGCGAAAATGGCTGCACGGCAACGCCGATCCCGGACGAAGGGTCAACCTGCACGTGAGGGTGAGAGATAGTCCCGGATGGCGCTGGGCGTTGTTGTTTCCCCGCTGGTTGGCCAGCGATACGGCGTTGGCCGCCGAGTATCTGCAGGTCAAGCAGAACGCGGCGGAGCTGCAGGCCGCCGGAACCATGAACTACCCCGACGCCAAGGAACCCTGGTTCGAGCAGGCCTACCCCCGCGGCCTGGCCTGGGCCGACAGCACCGGCTGGGCAGCATGACCGGCCGGTCCAGCCCGGGCCTTCCGCCGGGCAAAGCGGGCAGAAACGCGCCGCAGACGAGCACGGCAAACACCACCAGCGGCAGCCAGGGCGAGTGGACGAAGGCGGTGATCCAGCCGTACCTACTCGCCTCCCTTCTGTCGCGCCTCGTGGTGGTCGGTTGCCAGCGCCGTTTCCGCTGACGGTACCGACTGTCGGAGCTCGCCCGTAGCCTGGTGACCGTGGCTTTCGCAACCGAACAACCCGTCATCGCCGTATCGGAACATCGCCCGGTCGGCGACATTCCGCGCACCGAGGGCACGTTCACGGTGGTCAGCGACTACCAGCCGTCTGGCGACCAGCCGCAGGCCATCGAGGAGTTGGAGAAAAGGCTCAGCGAGGGCGAGCGGGACGTGGTGCTGCTCGGCGCCACCGGCACCGGGAAGTCGGCCACCACCGCCTGGCTCATCGAACGGTTGCAACGCCCGACGTTGGTGATGGCGCCCAACAAGACGCTGGCCGCACAGCTGGCGAACGAGTTGCGAGAGTTGTTCCCGCACAACGCGGTCGAGTACTTCGTCTCCTACTACGACTACTACCAGCCGGAGGCGTACGTCCCACAGACGGACACCTACATCGAGAAGGACTCGTCGATCAACTCCGACGTCGAGCGGCTGCGGCATTCGGCGACCATGTCGTTGCTGTCGCGGCGGGACGTCATCGTGGTGGCCTCGGTGTCCTGCATTTATGGCCTCGGCACCCCGCAGTCGTACATGGACAGGTCGATGCCCATCGAGGTCGGCGACACCATCGACAGGGACGAAATGCTGCGCGCGCTGGTCGACATCCAGTATTCACGGAACGACATGGCATTCACCCGTGGCAGCTTCCGGGTGCGCGGCGACACCGTCGAGATCATTCCGGCCTACGAAGAGCTGGCCATCCGGATCGAGTTCTTCGGCGACGAGGTGGAGCGGCTGTACTACCTGCATCCGCTCACCGGCGACATCGTCAGGGAGGTGCCGCAGCTGCGGATCTTTCCCGCCACCCACTACGTCGCCGGACCGGGCCGGATGGAGAAGGCGATCTCGGCGATCGAGGAAGAGCTGGCGACCAGGCTCGCCGAGTTCGAGCGGCAGGGCAAACTGCTGGAGGCGCAGCGGTTGAAGATGCGGACCAACTACGACGTCGAGATGATGCGGCAGGTCGGCTTCTGCAACGGCATCGAGAACTACTCGCGGCACATCGACGGCCGGGAGGCCGGGTCCGCGCCGGCCACCCTGCTCGACTATTTCCCGGACGACTTCTTGATCGTGTTGGACGAATCGCACGTGACCGTGCCGCAGATCGGCGCCATGCACGAGGGTGACGCGTCCCGGAAACGCACGCTGGTGGAGCATGGCTTCCGGCTGCCGTCCGCGTTGGACAACCGGCCGCTCACCTGGGAGGAGTTCGACGCCAGGATCGGCCAGACGGTGTACCTGTCGGCGACTCCTGGCCCGTACGAGCTCGGCCGCACCCATGGCGAGATCGTCGAGCAGGTCATCAGGCCGACCGGCCTTGTCGATCCGCAGGTGGTCATCAAGCCGACCAAGGGGCAGATCGACGATCTGCTCGGTGAGATCCGGGAGCGGTCGGAGAAGAACCAGCGAGTGCTGGTCACCACGCTCACCAAGAAGATGTCCGAGGATCTTACCGACTACCTGCTGGAGCAGGGCATCAAGGTGCGCTACCTGCACTCCGAGGTGGACACCCTGCGCCGCGTCGAGTTGCTGCGGGAGTTGCGGCTCGGCGAATTCGACGTGCTGGTCGGCATCAACCTGCTGCGCGAGGGGCTCGACCTGCCAGAAGTGTCGCTGGTGGCCATCCTCGACGCCGACAAGGAAGGCTTCCTGCGGTCGGCGACCTCACTGATCCAAACCATCGGCAGGGCCGCCAGGAACGTCGACGGCCAGGTGCACATGTACGCCGATCGACTCACCCCGTCGATGGCCAGGGCGATCGACGAGACCAACAGGCGCCGAGAGAAGCAGGTGGCTTACAACACCGAGCGTGGCATCGATCCGCAGCCGTTGCGCAAGAAGGTCAACGACATCCTGGCGCGGGTCTACGAAGAGGCCGAGTCCGACATGCAAGACGGGCCGAGCGGCCGGACCAGGGCAGTCGGGTCGGGTCGCAGCGCCTCCCGCGGCCGGCGGGCCCAGGGCGAGATCGGTGGCGGCAGCTCCGGCGTCTATGCGGGGCATTCGACGGCAGGGATGGCCAGGGCAGAGATGGCAGACCTGGTGCACCAGCTCACCGCTCAGATGATGGCCGCCGCCCGCGATCTGCAGTTCGAGCTGGCCGGTCGATTGCGCGACGAGATCTCCGAGCTCAAGAAGGAGATCAGGGACATGGATTCGGCGGGAGTCGACCGCACCCCGGCGTGACGCCGCCGAAATTTCCCGCGTTGCCGCAACACCGCGACGTGTTCCGGTGTCGAGCAGGTATGCGAGGAAAACCGTGACGGGGAACGGCGCGGGGAGGACTCGTTCGCCGAATTCGTGCGGGCGCACACACGCTCGCTGTTCAGCACGGCATTTCTGCTGACCGGAGATCGGGATCGAGCCGAGGACCTGCTGCAGGAGACGATGACGGCCTTGCACCCGAAATGGGACAAGGTCCGGGCCGCGGACAATCAGCTGGCGTACGTGCGGCGTGCGCTGACCAACCGCTTCGTCAACGATGTCCGTAGCAGCAGGCAGGAGTTGGCCGGCTGGGAAGACTCCTCGGACGGCGTCACCACCGGTAGCCGAACTCCGCTGCGGGTCAACGATCCGGCCGCCGAGCGGCAGCTCAATGCCATCTTCAACGCCGGTGCGACGACGCTGACCAGGGCCATCACCAAGGCGGCGCTGTCGGCGAGGAGTATTAGCACCGCAACGAGTTACTGCGATCGCTATCCGTCGGCCTGCAAGAAGCTGGCCGGGCTGCACCAGTGGCGGACCGCCGGCGACGCGCCGGAAGTCACCCCGCAGACGTTCCGCGCCGCCTCGACGAAGCTGGCTATCATCCCGGTGCCCAAGCCAAAGAAGTAGCGCGAACTCTCTGTCGGGCTGCGGGAAGGTTGAACCGAAATCTAGGCTGCCGGAGGGCGGCGGTGCCGCCAGGGGAGGGGCTGGCCGATGGGGAACACTACCGACGCCAGCGCGACCGGGGCGCCATCACCGGGTGTCGTCACTGTCGTCGCCGGACTGATTCCGCTGCTGGTGCAACATATTCCGCTCGAACCGGCGGCGATTCTCGGTCGGCTGGGTGCCGGCGAGCAGCGCGATCCACGGCCCCGGCACCAGCAGCATCCGCGAGTCGTTCAGCATCGAGCGGTCGGTGGGGGTCCGCACGAGTCGGCGGTGTTGGCCGCGCTGCGCGGCGTCGATCCGATGCTGGCCGAACGACTGCTCGGGTCGCTGGAACTCGCGGTCGGTTCGCTGCATCCGGCGATCCCCGAGGGCTTGACAGTTCCTGAGGCTACCGCGCGAGGCAGCGTTTCCGTTCTCAGCGAAGACTCCCAGGGTGCCGCCACTCGGGCCGTCGTTTGGCTCGACGCGATGCACCCAGACCTCTCTGGCGCAGCCCTGGCGCTGGCCGTCGCGCTGGCCGCCGACGAGGCCATCCGGCCACTATTGGTGGGCGAATCCGACTCCGATCCGCACGGGCAGTCGGACGAACAGGAGATCGCCGCGCGGCATGGCGCCAGCTATCTCGCGCTCGGGGTTGCTACCGCCGCGGTAATATTGTCTGCGCTGAAGCCCCGGTCCGACTCGGCGGCGGCGACCATCGGAATCGGCACCGGCATCGCCGCCGAACTGCTCACCGACGCGGCAATGCCCGCTGGCTATGCGAATGCGCAATTGGCCAAACAGCGCCTGGGATATCTGATGCCGCGGATGTCGACCGGCTCCGTCGTGGTGAACGATCACCGGTTCGCGGTGGTCGAATCGGCGACCGAAGAGAGTGTGGACTTCACCGGCAACGGTCTGGTCGACGTGGTACCTGGCGGCATCGTCATCCGCACCGGGATCGAGCAGGGCCAGCTGCCCTGTTACTTGCGGGTGGTCGCCGAGGAACCCGCCGTTGACGGCAGCGTATGGGACGAGGTTGTCGACATCAGCTGGACCGCAACCCGAGGCGGCGCCACCGCACCCGGGTTCCGGGACCGCACGCCGCCCTGGCCGGTAGCTACCGCACCCGGGTGTGCGCGGACGGCCGGGATCGCGGCGAAGAGCGCTACCAGCTGTGGGTCTGGGCGGCACCAGCGGCGCCGACGGTGGTGCACAAGGCATCCGACGCGGTCGGTGCCACCCTCCGCGGCGAGGCCGCTGTCGCAGCCGAACCACCGGCGGCCGGCTACCGGTGGGTCACCAAGTCGGTGCTCTCGGACGCGGCCACCGTCACGGTCGTCACCGATTCGACACCGGAGGACGTGCTACGTGCGTTCGGGGCCGATCCGGGGGAGGCGACCTCGCTGTCGGAACGGTTGCAGCAGTTCGGGATCGACCCGTGGGTGGTGGCGGTGCTCGCCATTGACAGCACGGTGATCGCGGTTGAGGTCAACGGCTGGCAGGGGGCCCAACGACCCGTGCTGCAAGAGCTGTCCAGGAGCGGCAGGGCCGCCAGCATGTACTGGAGTGTCAACAACAACGGGACTGTCTCGATCGCCGCCGCCGGTGAGGTTCTCGGGTCGGGTGAACTCGGCATGCAACGCGAGAACAGTCCGGAGCTGGCTGCGGTGCTGGCAGGGCTCGACCTGGACGACTACCGCGACACCGTCGCCAACGGACAACTCGCCGTCGAGCGTTTCACCGGATTCGTCGTCCGACCGGAGCACCTGGACACCATGCTGGCCGTCGACCTGGCCTATCCGATTCTGCCGCTGCTGCCGGAGTTGTACCCGCAGGAACGCCTGCCCGACGGAACTCTGCGCTGGCCGCCTCGCGGGCCATTGGCGCCGACCATCGACACGTTGTCGACGATGACCGACGACCGACTCGGCGAGCTGGCCTGGTGGATCGCCGGTGCGACGGCGACAGCTGCCGGGCTGGGCGCGCATCCGGCAATCGTCGAGTCGATCACCGCCCGGGCACTCAGCCCGGATGCGCAGTCGCTTGCCCGCCGTTCCGCACTGGAAGGGCACGGACAGCATCGCCAGCTGTGGTTGACGGTGCACGCGGCAACGAACCCCGATCGACTGGCGGCGGTGCTCGGCGCGGCGGACGCGGCGGACGATGCCGGGCTACCGTCGACCGAGCTGCTGTCGAGTTTCCGGGCGCGGATCGGTTGAACCGCCGTCAGCTGTTGATGTCCTTGCGGGAGAACCGCCAGAACGCCAGCGCGGTGAAGACCACCGCGTAGGCCAGCCCAGAGAAGCCGCCCCGCACCATGTCGTCCCACCGCACCGGGTTCACCATGGCCCCGGTCCAGGAGAACGAATAGTGGGTGGGGAGCCAGTTTCTGATGTTCCCGAGCGCGCTGATCTGATCAAGGATCTGCGACAGGATCGCCAACAACACGGCGCCGCCGACGGCACCGAGCGGCGCGTCCGTCGACACGCTGAGCAGGAATGCCAGCCCGGCCACCCAGGTCAAGCTCAGGCCCAGGTACATCACGATGATGGCCAGTCGGCCCACCGCTGACCAGCCAGCGAAAGTCTCACCGACCGGGGTGGATACCGGCCCGGTGCCGTACAACACGGCCCCGAGCAGCCAGGCCGCGATCGGCAGGATCAGCAATGCCAGCACCGATAACAGGCCGGCTACCACGAATTTCTGCCGCAGCAATCTGGCTCTGGGAACCGGCATCGCCAACAGGTATCGCAGCGACGACCAGGATGCCTCACTGGCCACGGTGTCGCCGAAGAACAGTGAAACAACCACCACCAGAAGGAATGTCGCGGAGAAGAACAAGGTGACGATGGCGAAATTGACCGCGCTGTTTTGCGCGAGATCGACGAATGAGGTGCCACCATCGCTGGTCGAGCCGAAGGCGAACGCCACCGAGAGAATGATCGGCAGCAGCACCATGAAACCCAACGCCAGCTGGGTACGCCGACGCCGCAGCTGGCGAACCAGCTCCACCCTGATCGGCAGCGTGTGCGAGGCGCGGAAGCCGACCGGCAGCCCGCCGGCCGTGGTGGGCTGCGTCACCGGCAGCTCCAGCATTACCTCGATGGCGGCGTCTGCCGACTGATCGCGGTGAACCGGGCTCATGACGATTCCTCCTGCTTCGCAGCGGATCCGGTGGCCCCGACCAGATCGAGGAACACATCCTCGAGCCGATTGCGTGGCGCTGCGGCGGATACCGCGATGCCGGCCTTCACCAGCGAGTCCACTGCGTCGGCCGCCCGGACGTCACCGAGATCAACCTGAACGGCACCGTCGACGACCTCGACGTCGCCCACGCCGGCCATCCTGCGCAGCAGCGTCGCCGCCGAGTTCGAGTCGTCGACGGTGAAGCTCATTTCGCCGGAGGTGGCGATCAGGTCGGCGACCCGGCCGGCGGCGATGGTGCGACCGAGATGGATCACCACCACCTCGCCGCAGGTCTGCTCCACCTCGGACAGCAGATGGCTGGACAGCACCACCGCGCGACCGGTGGCCGCATAGCGGCGCAGCACCTCCCGCATGGCGTGGATCTGCGGTGGGTCGAGACCGTTCGTCGGTTCGTCGAGCAATAGCAGATCGGGCAGACCGAGCATCGACTGCGCGATCGCCAGCCGCTGCCGCATTCCCTGCGAGTAGGTCTTGACCTTGCGTCGTACCGCTGTGCCGAGGCCGGCGATCACCAGCACCTGTTCGAGGTGCGAGTCGGCGGCCGGTCGACCGGTTGCCTTCCAGTACAGCTCGAGGTTGACCCGGCCGGACAGATGCGGCAGGAACCCGGAGCCCTCGACGAAACTGCCGACGCGGGAAAGAATCTCGGCGCCAGGGGATACCGAGCGTCCGAAGACGCTGATCTCGCCGCCGGTCGGCCGGATCAGCCCCATCACCATCCGCAGGGCGGTGGTCTTGCCGGCGCCGTTCGGGCCGAGCAGGCCGAGTACCTGGCCGGGGCTGGCCTGGAATGAGACGTCCTGCACCGCGTGCACGCCGCCCGGATAGCTCTTGGAGAGGTTCTTGATCACCAGCGGCAGCACCGTCGGGTCCACGACTGGCGGCGCTTGGTCACTGTCCACCGCTGCGGTGGCCCGTTCGGTGTTGCTGCCGACCGCCGCCGGGGGAGTGGTTGCTCGTGGGCGGCGCCGCCAACGCCCGGCCAGTAGCAGACCGGCGACGGCCACTACGGCCAAGGCGATCAGCGCGATCAACGTGCCGATCGGGATCTCGCCGGCGGATACCTGCACCCCGCCGGCGATCGGCACCGATACCGAGCTGACGCCCGAGACCCGGTACGCCGCAGGCGATGTCGGGCCAGCATAGGCCTGGTCGGTGGTACTGAATCGGACCACCAGGCTCTCGCCGGCCGCTACCTGCAGGCTAACGGCCGGGAGTGCGACGGTCACCGTCACCGGCGACCCATCGGCCGGTAGTGGCGGCAGTCGGATCGGCGCAACGGCGTTGCCACCAATCGTCGTCACCCCGCCATTGGTGCGGGAACCGATGGAGCCGAACAGCACCGGCCCGTCGGCCGAGTCGCTGCCCGATCCGGCCGCCACGCTGGGCAGCCCGGTCAGCGTCAACTGAAGCCTGCCGGCACCGGTGACGACCGTCAGGCCGCTGAGCGGCGCCGACGAGAAGCTGGCACTCTGACCTGGAAGCCCTTGTGACAGCAGCGATGTGAGTGCTCCGGCTGCGCCCAGACCAGGCAGCGACGAGATGGCCGCCGGCGTTCCGCCCGGCGGATTCAGCACCAGCTGCGCGCCACCGGACAACGGTATCTGCTGACGGGTGACCTGGCCGGCGCCGGCGATACCGGCGTAGCCGGCGGTCTGCAGCACCCGGCTACGGGCGCGGCCGTTGTCGGTGAGGCCACCATCTACGGAGTACTGGAAGGCCAGCGACGGCGCTGCCGACGAACCGGCGGATCCGGCTGCATCGGTTCCGACGGTGCCGGCCTTGGAGGCGGTAGATCCGGCATTCAGATAGTGCTGCAGCCAGCCGGTGATCCGGCTCTGGGTGCCGGCGTCCGGTGCTCCGCCGTCGTGCCCGCCGCGATACCAATCGACGGCGACGGTGGTGCCGGCCGCGGCGATCGCCCTGGCGTTCGCGTCCGCCTGATCCAGCGGGAACAGAGTGTCCTGTTCGCCCTGCACCAGCAGGGTGGGCGCGGTGATCTTTGCATCCACCGCCGACGGACTGGACCGGGCCAGCAGTGCCCGCAGCGTGTTGTCGATGCGGCCGGTGGAGGCGGCCTGCGCATAGGCGGCGCACACCTGCAGCCGCAGTCGGCCACAGCCGGCGTCTGCGGCGGCGGGTGCGAGGCCGTCGGGCGGTGCGGCACCGGTGGACGGCGCAGCAGAGCCGGTGGTGACGCCGGAGGTGTTGTCGCGACGCCCTCCGGTGTCGTTGGACGGCCCGACGTCCACCGCCGCCGTCGGCGCCAGGTTGGCGCCGGTCACTACCGAGCTGATCAGCGCGGCCGCCCAGTACTTCTTGAACACCCCGTCGTCGCTGGCGGGGATCGCGGCCGGGGTGCCGGGGTCGTGGAACGTCGCGGGCAGCACCGCATTCGGAAACAGCGCCTGCTGCAGGTTGTTCCAGGTGATCACCGGCACCGCTGCATCTATCCGTGGATCGGTGCCGGCCAGCATCAGCGCCAGCGCTCCGCCGTAGGAACCACCGGTGACGCCGACCCGCGGATCGCCGGGAGCATCCTTGATCACGTCCGGCCGGCTGGCTAGATAGTCGACCAGCTTCCGGGCGTCGGGCACCTCGGCGTCCAGCGAGTCCAGCGAGATGGTGCCGGTCGATTTCCCGAACCCGCGCGCGGAATACGCCAGCACCACGAAACCGGCCCTGGCCAGGTTCTCTGCGTCACCGGCGACGGACGCCTTCGAGCCGCCGAACCCGTGCGCGATGATTACCGCCGGCGCCGGGGTGTGGGTGGGCAGGTACAGCGTCGAGTCCAGCTCCACCGGCGCGCTGTCCCACGGCGCCTTGGCGCCCAAGATCGTCAGCTGCTGTGCCGCGATCGGGACAGGGCTGGATCGTGGCCAGAAGCCAATGGCGGCAGCGACAACGATCACGACAGCAAGCGCAAGGGCCGCCCACCGTCGCGCCGGGCTACCCAGAACAGCGCGCATCATTCGAGAGTGCCAGACCGCGGCACCGGCCGTTTCGGCGCCCGGATAGGTTCGATGCATGAAGCCCACTGATCTTCCATTGCTGCGCTCTGCCGGACGTCCCGTTCTGTTGCCGGACCGCAGGGTGGTGGTGGCCGTCTCGCACCCCGACCTGGACGACGATCGCAGCGTTTCGAAGCTGGTGCTGATCGACACCGACGGCAGCCAGCGAGATTTCACCGGCGGCCCGGCCGACACCGCTCCGGTTCTCTCGCCGGACGGTGGCACCGTGGTGTTCGGCAAGGCAGCCGAGTCCGGGCCGCCGCAGCTGTATGCGATCCGGGTGGACGGCGGTGAGGCACGTAAACTCACCGACCACAAGCTCGGCGCCTCCTCCCCGGTGTTCTCCCCCGGCGGCGGCACTATCGCTTACCTCGCCGCGGTGCCGGAGGCCGGCCGCTACGGAACCGACGAGAAGGTGACCGCCGACGCGGAGCCGCCCCGTCGATTCACCGCCCTGTCGTATCGCAGTGACGGCAAGGGTTTCGTGCTGGACAAGCCAGAGCAGATCTTCGTGATCCCCGTCGACTTCGATCCGGCGGCGAAGGACGCGACCCCCGCCAGGGCCACCGCCGAACCGCGTGGCGCCGGCAAGCCGGCCTTTCTCGCGGACGGCTCGGCGCTGGTCTATTCGCGGGCGACCGGGCCGGACGATGTCACCAGTGAACTGGTGACGGTGGCGCTCCCGTCCGGAACCGGTGAGGCGGCAACCCAGGCCGCACCGCAGGTGTTGGTGACCGGGTTGGGCGACGTCGATCCACCGGTGGTGGACGGCGACACCGTCTATTTCGGTGCGGTGACGTTCTCCGGCGTCGATTTTCCGGGCCGCAACGTCGGGCTCTTCTCGGTGCCGGCCGGCGGCGGCACCCCCCGACGGCTGACCGATGAACAGACTGTCGATGTGAGACCGGCAGAGCCCGTCGCGGTCGGCGATCGGCTGCTGATCCAGGTCCAGAACAGGGGTGCTGTTGACCTGCGCTCGGTGGCGAAGGACGCCGTCAACGCCGCCCTCGAGCAGTTGCCGCTGGTGCTAGGCGGACAGCGGGTGGTCAAGGAGTTCTGCGTCGGCGCCGTGGACGGAACCAGCAGGCTGGCAGCGGTTGTCGGCGATCCGTCGTCGTTCGCCGAGGTGGTGACCGGCGAGCTGACCGAGGCGGGACTGACCGGCGAGCTGACCGTGGCCGGGCTGACCGGCGAGCGCACCGTCACCGATCTCGGCGGCGAGCTGAAGAAGGCGGGCCTGGCCGAGACGATCGAGTTGTCCGGCGCCGGTAAGGACGGCTACCCGGTGCACGGCTGGCTGCTGCTGCCGGCGGGCAACGGACCGCATCCGGTCTTGTTGAACGTGCACGGCGGGCCACACAGCTCGTACAGCTGGTCGTTGTTCGACGAGGCCCAGGTGTACGCGGCCGCCGGCTACGCCGTGGTGATGGGGAACCCGCGCGGATCGGCCGGCTACGGCCAGCACCACGGCAGGGCGATCGTCAACGGGATGGGAACCGTCGACGTCGACGACGTGCTGGCGCTGCTGGATGTCGCCTTGCAGCGTGATGAGTTGGACTCCGCTCGGGTGGGGGTGATGGGCGGCTCCTACGGCGGGTTCATGACGAGCTGGCTGGCCTCGCACGCCGCCGACCGCTTCGTGGCTGGCATCTCCGAGCGGGCCGTCAACGCCTGGGATTCGTTCTCCGGAGCCAGCGACATTGGGCACTACTTCGCGGCTGCCTACGTCGGGGCGGACCGGGATGTGCAATGGCAGGCATCGCCGCTGGCGTACGCCGACGCGATCGACATCCCGCTGCTGATCATCCACTCCGAGCACGACTGGCGCTGCCCGCTGGAGCAGGGTCAGCGGCTGTTCACCGCGTTGAAGAGTCGCGGCGCCGAGACCGAGATGCTGCTGTTCCCGGCCGAGGGCCACGAGCTGTCGCGCGGCGGCCGGCCACGTCACCGGCAACAACGGTTCGATGCCATCCTCGAGTGGTGGCAGCGGCACCTGCCGGTCGAGGCGCCTGCTCCGCAGGAATGACAGTTCTCGGCATCGCAAATGAGCATCACTGTTGTGCAATGAACACGTGAAGCTTCGGCTGCTCATTGCGCAGAAGTAGTGCTCATTCCCCCGGGAATCCGCCTCCCGCTAGCGCAGAAGTGCCGCCGTTGTGCTGGCAGCGGTGCCTGCGCTCAGTGCATCATCGCCGGGGCGGCCGAGCTGGCCTTGTCCGTCGCTGCTGTCCCCTTGCGAGGCAGGAAGAATGCCGGAACCAACGTGCACGCCACCAGGACTGTCGCGATCAAAACAGTCTTGCCGAACGAGTCGGCCGCCGATGACAGCCCGTGGGCCAGGAATGCATCTGGCGTCGTCCCGGCGGCCTTGGACGCCCCGGCAATGGCGGCATCGGCCTGCGCCTGCAACTCCGCTGGTGCCTTCGGATTCGACAGAATCGGGTTCAGTCCGAACGACAGGGCAGCGGATGGGTCCTTCTTGAGAAAGCCCGTCAGCAGCACGGAGATCACGGCGGTACCGATCGACGCTGCCACCTGCTGGGTGATGTTCATCATCGTCGAGCCGCGGGCGATCTCGTGATTCTTCAGCGTCTTCAAGGCGGCGGTGAACGTCGGCATCATTGTCATTCCCATGCCAAGACCCATCACCACGAAGCAGAGCGTTGTCAGCCAGAACGAGGTCGCCGATGTGAGCTGAGACAGCGGGATGAGCCCGGCGACGATCAGCACCAGACCCGACATCACGAACTTGCCGGGACCGAATCTGTCGGTGAGAGCGCCGGCCGCCGGCATTGTCAGCATCGAGCCGACACCCATCCCGGCCCCGAGCAGGCCAGCCATCATCGGTGTCTTGCCTCGGATACCGATGAAGTACTGCGGAAACAGCAGCATGACGCCGAAGAACGCCATAGCGAACAGCGCCATGGTGACGATCGCGATAGTCAACTCACGGTTGCGAAACAAGTGCAGGTCGATCAGCGGGTGGTCGGCGCGGGTCAGAGCATGGAACACGAATGCCACGCACAGGGCGAGGCCAAGCAGACTCCAGACCAACACCTTGGCCGACAGAATGGTGCCGGCGCCGGGAATCGAGGAGACCCCGAACAGGAACATCGCCAAACCCGGCGAGAGCAACGCAAACCCGACGAAGTCGAAGGTCTCCGAAGGCGTCGGGTTGTCCTTCGGTAGCGCCATCCGTGCGTAAACCAGTCCGACGATACCGATGGGCACGTTGATCAGGAAGATCCAGTGCCAGCTCACCGCCGTGATCAGCCAGCCGCCCAGAATCGGGCCACCGATGGGGCCGAGCATCATCGGGATGCCGAGTACTGCCATCACCCGTCCGACGCGTTCCGGGCCGGCTGCCCTGGTCAGGATCGTCATCCCCAGCGGCATCAACATGCCACCGCCGAGGCCTTGGATGGCGCGGAACGCGATCAACGGGCCGATGTCCCAGGCCGTTGCGCAGAGCACCGATCCCAGCACGAACAGCAGGATCGAAAGCATGTAGAGGCGCTTGGTGCCGAACCTGTCGGCGGCCCACCCGGTGGCCGGGATCACGGTCGCAAGGGCCAATGTGTAGGCCGTCATGGTCCAGGCGACGGTGGACGGAGTTGCGCTCCATTGTGATTGAAACTGGTTCTGGGCGACCCCGACGACGGTGATGTCGAGGATCGACATGATGGAGCCGAGGACGACGACACCGGCAATCTTCAGCACGGCACCGTCGAGTTTGTCCTTCGACCCGCTGGGAGCGGCCTTGTCGAGGGAAGCGGGAGGGTCCTTCGGACCTGAGGTCGTGGTCATGAGATCTCTTCCGTGCGAGCGAGAGTAAGGGGCCGGCGTCGGGTTTCGTCACCGGTGGCGACGGTATCGACAGGCACCGACAGTGGGGGTGTCGAGGAGCTGTCGAGGAGTTTCCCGGACCGGGACGCCATTGGTCGGCCACGGGACGCACAATGAGAATACTGGACATTCCATCAATATTCGATGCTTATCTCAGCAGCCGGCGGCGGTCGTTCAACGGCCGGACGGCAGACTCTCCGGTGATCCCTGGCATCGCTCAGGGTAGGTCAGGGGTGGCCTGGCTGACGACGGTTTCAGCTGGTCTCCGATCTGTCCGGGGCGGCACCATCCGCTCCGTTGGGTAGCACGGTCCGCCGCTGCACTGACAGCGCGCTGGCACGCCGCTGGTACCTGGCCCGCTGCTTCCCGGAGCCGCCGAGCGCGGAAAGCCTATGCTCCGAACTATGGCCGGACGAAGGACTTCTCCCGATGGTGGCAATACCGATCCTCTGCCGGATCCACCGCCGGACGAGGCGGACCTCACCGTCGGCAAACCGAAAACCTGGGCCGCCGGCATTCCGAGTGTCGCGGTGTCCTTGCAGCGTGCCCTCCGCGAGATGGGTCCGCGGCGCAGCCTGAAGACGCTCACCGCGATCAACCAGACCGATGGCTTCGATTGCATGAGCTGTGCGTGGCCGGACCCGCCGCACCGGAAGGTCGCCGAGTTCTGCGAGAACGGCGCCAAGGCGGTCTCCTGGGAAGCCGATCCGCTGCTAATTCCCGCCGAGTTCTGGGCGCAGCACACCGTGTCCGAGTTAGCGGCCAGGCAGGAGTACTGGCTCGGCCAACAGGGCAGGCTGGTCGAGCCGATGTTCAAGCCGGCGGGATCCGAGCACTATCACCCGGTCAGCTGGGATGCCGCTTTCGAGGTGATCGCCGGCGAGCTCGCCGAGCTGGACAGCCCGGACCAGGCCACCTTCTATACCAGCGGCCGGACCAGCAACGAGGCCGCCTACGCCTACCAGCTGTTCGTTCGAGCCTTCGGCACCAACAACTTGCCCGACTGCTCCAACATGTGCCACGAATCGACCGGGCTTGCCATGTCGCAGAGCATCGGCATCGGCAAATCCACCATCTCCTACGACGACTTCGCGCTCGCCGACTTGATCATCATCATGGGCCAGAACCCTGGCACCAATCACCCCCGGATGCTGACCGCGCTGGAGGAGGCGAAGCGGGCCGGCGCCAGCATCGTCGCGGTGAACCCGCTGCCGGAGGCCGGCCTGATGCGGTTCAAGAACCCGCAACGGCCCAGCGGCGTCGTCGGTCGCGGAACTCAGTTGGCGGACCAGTTCCTGCAGATCCGGCTGGGCGGCGACATGGCGCTGATGCAGGCCGTGTCCAGGCGGGTGTTGCAGGCGGAAGAAGCGGCGCCGGGAACAGTGCTGGACCACGACTTCATCTCCGAGCATTGCTCGGGTCTCGCCGAGCTCACCGAACATCTTGGCCGGCTGGACGACGACCAGGTGCTGGCCGCCACCGGCCTGCGGGCCGCCGAGATCGACGAGCTCGCGGACCGCTACCTGAGCGCCGACAAGGTGATCGTCACCTGGGCGATGGGGCTGACCCAGCATCGTAAAGCGGTCGACACCATCAAGGAGATCATCAATCTGCTGTTGCTGCGCGGCAACATCGGCAAGCCGGGAGCCGGTGCCTCGCCGATCCGCGGCCACAGCAACGTGCAGGGCGATAGGACGATGGGGATCTGGGAACAGATGCCGACGTTCTTCCTCGACAAGTTGCAGCGTGAGTTCGGCTTCGATCCGCCGCGGCACAACGGGTATGACGTCGTCGAGTCGATCCGCAAGATGCGGGCCGGCGAGCTGAAGGTACTGGTCGCGCTGGGCGGGAATCTGGTGTCCGCGGTGTCGGATACCACGGTCGCGGAGGCGGCGATCCGGCGCACCAAGCTGTCGGTGCAGATCTCCACCAAGCTGAACAGGTCGCACGGGGTGGTCGGCGAACAGGCACTGATCCTGCCGACCATGGGACGCACCGAGATCGACCGACAGGCCGGCGGGCCGCAGTTCGTCACCGTCGAGGATACGGTGTGCGCCATCCACGCCTCCCACGGAGTCGTGGAACCCGTTGCGCCGCAACTGTTGTCGGAGGTGGCGATCATCAGCAGGCTGGCCAGGAAGGTCTTGGGCGACAAGGTCAACGTGGACTGGGCAGGCTTCGAAGCCAACTATGACCTGATCCGCGACCACATCTCGCGCACCATCACCGACTGCGAGAACTACAACGCCAAGGTGCGGCAGGACGGCGGCTTCGTGCTACCACACCCGCCACGCGACGAGCGAAAGTTCCCTACTGCCACCGGTAAAGCGATGCTCACGGTCAATCAACTGGAGTCGATCGAGGTGCCGCCCGGCCGGCTGCTGCTGCAGACCATCCGGTCGCACGACCAGTTCAACACCACCATCTACAGCCTCAACGATCGCTATCGCGGCATTCACCACGGCCGGCGGGTGGTATTCGTCAACCCAGAAGACTTGCTGGAGTTGGGCATCGACGACGGGGCAGCGGTCGACCTGCACAGCGAGTGGACCGACGGCGTCGACAGGGTGGTCCGGGATTTCAGAGTGGTCAGCTATCCAACGGCCCGCGGCTGCGCCGCCGCCTACTTCCCGGAAGCGAACGGGCTGGTGCCGCTGGACAGCACCGCCGAAGGCAGCAACACCCCGACCTCCAAGGCGATCATCCTGCGGCTGGAGCCAGCGGCGGGGGAGCCGGAGCACAAGGTGGGTTGACGCGCGCCGACCGTGGTGCCTGGCGCGCAGTCCGGTGTAAGGTCCGACGCATGACTTCTTGCATTGCACTACCTCGCGGAAGATCGGACGTCGCCCTCACTTTCTGAGATGGCTGAGCCAAGATTTCTTCGGCCGTCAGCGCTCATTCCCGTCGGCGA
>JALYVF010000003.1 GCA_030853385.1 Actinomycetota bacterium
GCCGGGATCGCCGGCGTGGAAGCGCTGTTGCGGCTGCGCAGGATGGCCGGAGACGCGGTGCAGGTGACGCTGCTGAACCCAGCAGATGATCTGGTCTACCGGCCGTCGAGTCTGCTCGAGCCGTTCACCAACAACCCCGCTAGGCGTTACCCCCTCGTCCGCATCGCCGCCGATGCCGGCGCTGGATGGGTACGGGACAGCCTGTCGTGGGTGGACGGGGCCGCGCGGGCCGTGCACACCACCGGCGGGCAGGAAATTCGCTACGACGCGCTACTGCTGGCCGTCGGCGGCCGCGAACGAAAACCCGATGCGAACGTCACCACCGTCACCGACCACACCTCCGATCACCTCTACCGGAGCATCCTGGATGACCTCGAGTCCGGGCTCATCCGGAGTCTAGTGCTGATCGAGCCTGCCGGCCCGTCGTGGCCGCTGCCGCTCTACGAGCTTGCACTGCTCACCGCGAAACGAGCAGACGACATCGGCGTCCAGCCGCGGATCGCCGTGATCACCGAGAATCCGGCGCCGCTGCAGTCCTTCGGCGATGAGGTCGGGGAGGTCGTGACGCAGCTGCTGTTCGCCGCCGGCATCTCCGTGTACACCCGATCACAGGCCCGGGTGTCCGGACCACATCTGGTGCTGCTCGAACCGAGTGGCATCGAGCTGCGGCCCGACCGGATCGTCACGCTGCCCACCCTCACCGGACCGAACGTGCACGGCCTTCCCGGCGATGCCGCCGACCGGTTCCTTGCCGTCGACGCGCATTGCCGAATCCGGGACACCGGCGGCCGCATCTTCGCCGCCGGGGATGCCACCGACCTTCGTATCAAGCAGGGCGGTCTCGCGGCGCAACAAGCCGACACCGCGGCGGCCGGCATCGCCCATCTGGTCGGCGTCGCGCCATCCCCGGCCGGCCTGAAGCCAGTGATGCGGGGAGTGCT
Organism: Actinomycetota bacterium; assembly: GCA_030853385.1. GTDB lineage: Bacteria > Actinomycetota > Actinomycetes > Mycobacteriales > Nakamurellaceae > Nakamurella. The sequence goes on from JALYVF010000003.1 coordinate 942, forward strand.
GCTGACCGGGGGCACACCGTTGTACCTGACGGCTTATCTGATTGCAGGCTCCGGATGGCGCGCCGAAATCCACCGCCAGCCGCCCTGGAACCTCGAAGAAGCCATCGTCGCCGAGGAACTCGGCCCCTATCTCGCCGCCTACTAGCCAAGGCGCCGTTTCTGGTCCCGCCGCGCGCTGAGGGACGACGCGATAGCCGCACAATGTGCTACGAATCCCGAGCCCGTTGATGACGCTGCGCTCTGCTTTCGCCCCACCAGGTGCTCGGCGGGTCGCTGGCTGGGAAGGAGTCCTGGCCGTCCAGGTCCTCCCGGTCGTCGTCAGCGGGTCTTTCGGGACGACCTGGTGATCGGCGGTCCTCACCCGGGGATTCCGCGACGGGGGCGCCCCGCTGCTCGTTGACGCCGTGCTCAGTCATCCACTCACCGTTCCGGTCACGACCACCGTGCGAGTCTCGGCAGAATGAGTCTAGCTACCAGGGCAATGACCGGTAGCGGTCGATGATGTGGGTGTTCATCTGGATGGTCGACAGCCCAATTGTCGCGTGATCGGGAGGCAGAAATGGTGGTTTTCACCATCGGCCATTCCACCAGAGTTCATGCCGAACTCTTCGCCCTGCTACGTCAACACGAGATCACCTTGTTGTGCGATATCCGTTCGTTCCCGACCTCACGATTTTGTCCACAATGGAACCAGGAGGCGATCATCGGGGCCATGCCCGCGGGCATCGGTTACCTGCATCTACCGGTGCTGGGCGGGAAACGTCGACCGTTGCCGGCCGACGAAAGCAGCAACGGGGCGTGGCGCAATGCCGCCTTCCGCGGCTATGCCGACTACATGCAGACCGCTGAGTTCGACGCGGGAATGGCGGAACTTCTCGCGCTGGCAGCGAGGCAGACCGTGGCGATCATGTGCGCGGAGGCGGTGCCGTGGCGGTGTCACCGCTCACTGGTTACCGACGCGCTCATCGCTCACGATGTTCGGGTCTGCGACATCATGTCGATGACCTCGACCCGACCAGCGGCCATCCATGCCTTCGCACGGGTGCGAGACGGCCAGGTCCGCTACCCTCTCGAGGCATCGGCACCGGACCCCAGGTGAGGATCCCACCGGGCTTTACGCATATCGATTCGGCCACCAACGATCGGCGTTAATTCCGCACGGAGCAGCTCGTCCGCCTGCCCGTTGTGACAGCCGGCCGGCGTGCCGTCTGCCTTCACCACACGGTGCCAGGGGACGGCGTCATCCAGGATCGACATTGCCCGACCTACCTGCCGCGGAGTGACGCCGAGAGCGCGCGCGATCTCGCCGTAGGTGGTGACCGCACCAGGTGGGATGAGTGCCACGATCGCGCGAACTTCGGCCGTCAGTTCAACCATCCTCATGCCCCCATCTTCACCGCTGCGCCTCGGCAGCCTCGCACAGTGCGCCGTCAGCACAGTCGACCACGGCGCCCGCTGTCGCAGGAACGCGGCAGGCCCGCTGACCCCCGCGTTCACGTCATAGTTCGGATGAGCCTTCTCGGGCCCGTTGTTCGCCTTGCGGTCTATGCTGAGCCCGCACCTGAACGCGCTCGGTGGGTGTGCCCACACCACCAGTTCCGTGTGCTGATGGGCAAGGAGGCCCGGTGACTGCCGTTGCTCCCCGTCCCGTAGTGACCCGGCCGTATCCGGTGCAGCGGCCGGCGCGTGGTTCGAAGTTCCTGCAGTACTTCAAGACGACAGACCCCAAGGTCATCGGGATGATGTACATCGCCACCGCGATGACGTTTTTCCTGATCGGCGGCTTCCTGGCGATGCTGATGCGCG
>JALYVF010000023.1 GCA_030853385.1 Actinomycetota bacterium
GCCGTGGCGAGGCCTTGGTCGAGGTGTGCCGGCGCTGTACCGCGGCCGGCGGACAGGTTCCGTCGGCGGCGAAGGCCGCGCTATACGTCACCATGACCTTCGAAGAGCTCAAGCATGCGATCGGCGCCGCGACGACGGTGGGTTCGGTGGACGGCGGGGCGCTCCTCGCGCCGGAGACGGTCCGGAAGCTGGCGTGCGATGCGGCGATCATCCCCATCGTGCTGGGATCCGATAGTGAGATCCTAGATGAGGGCTGCGCGCAGCGGCTGTTCACGTCTGCTCAGCTCAAGGCCCTGTGGCTGCGAGACAAACCCTGCACTTTTCCGGGGTGTGAGGCGCCGGCGCACTGGTGTGCCGCTCATCATCTGGTTCACGTGATAGACGGCGGGCCAACGGATCTCGACAACGGCGCAATACTCTGCGGCCGCCACCATACTGTCGTGCATCGTGATCAACTCGCCGGCACCATCGACGACGGGCAAGTCCTGTGGGATCGAAAACCCGGCAGTTACCAACGACCACTCACCAACAGCGCAGTCTGAGCTCAGGGTGCGGAAGCCGGATGCTCGGCCGACCTGGGTTCGTGTGCGCGGTCGCTCGATCGGACCGGGTCGCCTGCTTGGCGTGCACGGTCATTCGATCGGGCCGGGTCGTTGGCGCTCGATCGGGCCGGGTCGTTAGCACCAGGAGTTGTCCCAGCAGTAGCGGTGCCACTCGATGAGTTGCCGGTTGCAGTGGGCGTGTCGGCATCTTCCACCGATCCTTCGATCAGCTGATACCCGCCGACCGGCAATGCCCTTTCGTGATTGATCGTCCCCGGTGTCGCCTTTCGCTGCTTGCGAGCCGGACGATCGTTGGCGATCAGGACGGCCATCCACGGCAGCGGGATCGAAATGATAACGAAGATCATCGCGAGCCAGATGGTGTGATAGAAAACCGTCGCCAGAATCAGGCACGGCACCCGCATCGCCATCATGACCACATAGCGCCGCCGCCGGATCCGGAACTGCTCGTCATAGGACAGTTCGGCTTCGGTGATCAGCGGAGTTTGATCGCCACGTGCAGCCACTTTAGTGACGCTACTCCGGGCAGGTACTCGGAGATCGCGCGCCGGGTGATGTGCTGTGCAGTCGCGCCCGGAGATGGCCCGTTTGGGATGGTTAATGCCATTCGCGACGCTCGGAATTCGCCCACGGCACAAGGCAGTGCGCCCGTTCGAGGACTGTGGGGAAGGGCACGTCCAGCTGCCGGATTCAGGCAGCTACCCCGGTATCAGGTAGCTTGCCGGGCACCCGCCTAACGGTCAGCCCGATCGCCGCCACCAGCGTTGCTTCGGCACCGTGACCGGCTGCGCGGCGGCCAGGGCGGCTGCTTGCTCGGCGGCTCGCCGGTGACGCTCGGCCTGCCACTTCGCCACCACCTCGTCGGCGTCCAGCTGTCGCATTGCCAGCGGGGGAGCGGAGGTCGGCATTCTGATCTCGTTCGAGATCCTGGTGTTCAGGTCCTCGACCAACTCCCGGACCTTCTGCTCCGACCGCTCCCGCGACACTTGGACGTCGATGTCGTGGGCCTCCTTGCGCAATTGCAGCGACATCGGCAGGAACGATTTGCCACTTTCTTCCTGAGCAGCCCAGCGAGCAAGGAAATCGTCTCCGCCGGACCCGTTGGACGGCAACGGCTTTCCCGCACCCGGCAGGTTGTCGAAGGCGCCGCGTTCGGCGGCTTCTCGTATCGCCTGGTCGATCGGTGACTCGTATCCAGCCATGCCCCAGCGTAACCGAGGCCAGCTGGCTCACAATCGAGTCCACTCGCAACCGGGTCGACGCAGGTCAGGCCGGCCGGGCACCGATCTTGGCGCACGCGGCGGTACCCGAGTGAGCACCGGCGGTCAGCGCATCAATCGGCGAACCACCAGCAAGCCAGTTCGCCAGCAGCCCAGCGTTGAACGCGTCACCCGCACCGGTGCTGTCGGTCTCGTGCTCGGCGGGGGCCGGCACGGTGAGCCGCTCCGAGTGCGAGTACCACGATGCGCCTCGCCGGCCGTGCGTCACCACGACGGTATGCACGGACCGCAGGGCGGCGTCAACGCCACCGAGAGCGGCGACCTCACTGTCGTTGGGCAGCAACATATCCACCCCCTGCACCCAGGACAGAAAGGTGTGGGCGCCGACGCTGGTGATGTGCTGCGACGCCTGCGGATCGACCGAGGTGGTCCAGCCGGCCGCTTTCGCCGCGGCCAGCGCCGCCAGACCGCCGGCCCGTGAATCGTCGTCGAGGATCACGTAACCGGACAGGTGAAGGTGACCTCGCCCCTTGAGCGGCGGCAGATGCACATCGTCGGCGCAGAAGGCCTTGTTGGCGCCCCGATCAGCCATCATCGTCCGATCGCCGTCCTCGCCGACCAGAATCACTACGCAGCAAGTCGGCAGCGTCGGGTCGACGGCGAACAGGCATTCGATGCCGGCTGCGGCCAGCTCGGCTGCCGCCGTCCGGCCGGCCTGGTCGGCACCCACCCTGGCGATCAGCGAGACGTCGAGATCTTCCCTGGCCAACCAGGCAGCGGTGTTGCCACCGGCGCCGCCGGGCGCGACCTGAACTCGAGCCCTGGTGTCCTGTCCGAACACGACCGGGCCTGCCAGCTTGGCGACCACGTCCAGTCCGACGTCGCCGACCACCCAGACGTGTGGCCTCATTCCGTGCCGAGCTCTGTGCCGAGTGCTGTGTCGAGTTTCGCGCCGCATTCCGTGCCGGCCAGCGTGGCGAGTGCGGCGGCCACCTGGCCGGCCAGCAGGGCGTTGCCCAGCACCAGGTCGACGTTCACCCGCAAGCTTGCGCCGTGCGTCGCCGAGTGGAAGTACTCGAGCAGCCGCGGCGTCACGTCCTTGCCCGAAACGCCTTGCCGGTCAAGGAATTCCAGCCCGGCGGCCAGCGTGGTGTCGTGCAGTTCCTTGTCGAGTTGCTGGTCGGCCGGCACCGGATTGGCCAGCACCACCCCGGCGCTGTCGGTACCAAGGGCCCTGCGGGTGGCGATCACCGCAGCCGCCTGCTCCGGCGTGTCCAGTTGCCACCGAACGAGTTGACCGGAATCTGCCCGGTAGAAACCAGGGAAAGCCGTGGTGCGATAACCGATCACCGGCACGCTCAGCGTCTCCAGATATTCCAGGGTGGCCGGCACATCCAAGATCGACTTGACGCCGGCGCACACCACCATCACCGGCGTCGAGGCGATCACCCCGAGGTCGGCTGACACATCGAAGGTTTCGGCGGCGCCGCGATGTACCCCGCCGAGCCCGCCGGTGGCGAACACTGCAATCCCGGCCAGGTGGGCCAGCGCCGCGGTCGACGCCACCGTCGTGGCACCGTCGACACCGAGAGCCAAGGCCGTGCCGAGATCGCGGACCGACAACTTCACGATGTCGTCCGACGAGCACAACCGATCCAGCTGGTCGCCGTCCAGCCCGACGCAGGCAGCCCCGTCGAGCACCGCGATGGTGGCCGGCACCGCGCCGCCCGCTCGCACCCGTAGCTCGATCTGGTCGGCAATGGTCCTGTTGTCGGCGCGCGGCAATCCGTGCGCCAAGATGGTCGACTCAAGAGCGACCACCGGCCGACCTTCGGTCAGCGCATCAGCCACCTCGGCCGACATCCGCAGCGGCCTAGCCGGCAGCACGGGGCCGGAAGTCTTCGTCATGGGGAGGATTATTCCTAACCGCGAGCACCGACGATCCCACCCGCGTCGCCGCCGGTGGTTATCCTCGGGGAGCGCGCGCCGCACCGGCCCTTCGGCCGACCGCCAGCGACAGATCAGACCAAGAAGAGCAGGTGACGATGACCAGCACCGAAGTACTTGAGCAGCCAGCCGATACCAGCATCGACGGCGCACCGGAGATGTTCCACTACGTGCGCAAGTCCAAGATCGCCGAGTCCGCAGTGATGGGGAACTTCGTGGTGGCGCTGTGTGGCGAGACGTTCCCGGTGACGAAGTCGGCGAAGCCGGGTTCGCCCGTCTGTCCGGACTGCGAGCGCATCTACAAGCAGCTGCGTCCCGGTAAGGACTGACGCCCAGCAAGGACTGACTCCGGCAAGGACTGACTGCGGCAAGGACTGCGGCAGTAGTGGTCCAGCCCTGCGATTTGTTGCAACAGCTGGTCAACCTGCCGCTTTTCAATCCAGGGCGTCAACCGCGGTGGCCGTGCCCTTGAGCGGTGGCGGTGACCGCGTCTCAAGCGGCGTCGACGCTGTCGATCTCCAATCGGCGCCATCTGCGCAAAGCACGCTTCGACTTCTTCGGTGGGTAGTACTCGAGCGTTGCGTTGTTGAACTGCGCGCCGCAAATGATCGCCATGCTGACGAAGTAGTAGAACAGCAGATACACCACCGGCACGGTGAGGGCGCCGTAGGTCAAGCCGTGGGTGGTCACGTATCCGACGTAGATTCGCAGCCCGGTGCCGGCCACCACGAACACGACGGACGCCAGTACCGCGCCCGGAATGCCGCGCTTCCACGGATGTTTGTTCCGTGGCGCCACCTTGTAGAGCGTCGTGACCAGCAGGATCACCGCCACCGCGATTACCGGGTAGTACAGGATGTTGACGATCGTCGACACGGTTGCCTGGAGGTGACTGGGGAAGAACTCGATCAGTGTGGTTGGTCCGATCGCGCCGAGTGGTAGCAGCACGATGCCAAACACCAGGCCGATCAAATACAGGCCGAGTGCGAAAAACCGCTCGAGGGCCGGATGCCGTACTTCGTGCTGGCAGTAGGCGATGGTGATCGCCTCGACGAACGCCGACATCGCCGACGAGCCGGCCCACAGACTGATGACGAAGCCGACCGAGGCGATCGCGCCCTGACCCTCGTGCAACAAGTTGTGCACATTCTGCGCCAGCAGATCTTGGACAACCTGATGGTCGAAGACCGTGCCGAGGAACTTCAGCACCTGGCTCTCGACCTGATTGATGGTGTCGGGCCCGAACCAGGTGGCGACCAGCCCGACAGAGCCGAGTAGCGCCAACAGCATGGGCGCCGTTGACAGGGCACACCAGAAGCCGGCTTGGGCGCTCCAGCCAAAGATCGAATCGCCCCAGATCTTGCCGAGGGTTCGTTTGAAGATCTTTTTCGGCCGGTGGTTGGTGGATTCGCCCGGCTTGACCGGGATCGGTCCGGTGGCCGCCAGGTGCCAGCTGACCTTGCGGTCGGTCCGGAATCCGCCGGGCAGCGGCGTCGGCGGCGGCTCGGCGAAGGCTTGGGTGTCCGCAGTGGCCGACCCCTGTGGGCCCACCTGGTGCAGCGCGACGGTCGGGTTGTCGTCGGCCGGTGAGTTCGCTGAGGCGGGATCGCCGCCAGCGCTCGGTCCGCCGTCCACCGTGCCACCGGCAGCCGACCCGTAGTCAACGGGGCCGGCAGCAGCACCATTTCCAACGGTGCCGGCGGTCGAACCCTTGGCAGTCGAGCCCTTGGCGGTCGGGGCGGTTGACCGGTCGGCCGTCGGGCCGGTTGACCCGTCGGCGGTCGGGTCGGTTGACCCGTCGGCGGGGTCGTCGGGTCGAGTGCGCTCGGTGGCGCCGCTGAGGTGGCTGGTCGACAGCCGCCCGCCCTTGCCAGAAGAGGTCACAGTATGAGGATGCCAAGTGTTGGTGCCAGTTGCACACAGCACACCCTGCTGAGACCGAAGTTGTGACATTCCGCGGTCGCCGACACCGCAGCGGCTGGCGGGGGCGTCGCCGTCGCCCCGGTCGTCCCGGTATCGTCGCAGACGGCCCTCGTGCCCCGTCGAGTATTCGATCTTGACGGGTTCCGGGGGTCGTTCGCGCGGTGGCCAAGCCGCGTGCTGACAAGGCTCTGCGGGACGAGTACGAAACGGCGGTGGACCGGTGACGGCAGCTTCGATTGCCGTCGCCACCGCGCTGCGTCCGTGGCAGCGGAACGCGCTGGCCGCCTACCAGGCCGCCAATGCGACAGATTTCCTGCTGACGGCGACCCCTGGTGCCGGCAAGACCACCTTCGCGCTGGCACTTGCCTGCCGGCTGTTGGCCACCAGGGTGATCGACCGGGTGGTGGTGGTCTGCCCCACCGACCATCTGCGCACCCAATGGGCGGACGCCGGCGCGGAGTTCGGGATGCGGCTCGACCCGACGTTGACCAATGCCAACGGTCCGGTTCCCGACGGCGCCCATGGCTACGTCACCACCTATGCCCAGGTGGCCGGCAAGCCGGCCATTCACAAGGCACGCGCCAACAAGCTCCGTTCGCTGGTGATCCTTGATGAGATCCACCACGCCGGCGACGGGCTGTCCTGGGGTGACGCCGTCGCCGAGGCCTTCGACGAGGTGCAACGCAGGGTGAGCCTGACGGGCACTCCGTTCCGCACTCGCGCGGACGAGCGAATCCCCTTCGTCGGCTACCAGACCGAGTCGTCCTCGGACGGAGAGTTATTGCGGTCCAAGGCCGATTTCAGCTACGGCTACCGAGACGCGCTGGCCGACCAGGTGGTGCGGCCGGTGGTCTTCGCCGCCTACACCGGTGTCTCCCGTTGGCGCAACAGTGCCGGCGAGGTGATCGCCGCGTCGCTGTCGGACGTCAGCACCAAGTCGGTGGAGAGCGCCGCCTGGCGGACAGCGCTGGACCCCAAGGGCGGCTGGGTGCCGCACGTCATCGCCGCGATGGACGAGCGGATCAGCCACCTGCGGGGCGCCGGCATCGTCGATGCCGCCGGTCTGGTGCTGGCCAGCGACCAGTCGGATGCCAGGGCCTATGCCGACGTGGTCCGCAAGATCACCGGCCACCAGCCGGTGCTGATCCTGTCCGACGACCCGAAGGCATCGGCCAAGATCGAGAAGTTCAGGAGTTCCACCGACCGGATCGCCGTCTGCGTCCGAATGATCTCCGAGGGCGTCGACATTCCGCGGGCTGCCTGCCTGGCCTGGATGACCAGCTACCGCACTCCACTGTTCTTCGCCCAGGCCGTCGGCCGGGTGGTGCGAGCCAGATCGCGGCAGGAAACGGCGACGGTGTTCCTGCCCGCGGTGCGCCCGCTGCTGGCGCTGGCCGCCGAGATGGAGATCGATCGCAACTATGTGATGGCCCCACCGCCGAAATCCGTGGATGACGAACTGGCAGATCCGTTGGATCTGGAACCGGGCGAACAGGACGAGCGGGATCTCAACGAGCGCGAGTCCGTCCACTCTGACGCCTCGTTCGCGCATGTCCTGCACTCGGGCAAGGCGGTAACGGCCGCCCCTGCGCTGACCCTCACCGAGGACGACGAGCAATTCCTGGGTCTACCTGGTCTGCTCACTCCAGAGCAGATGGCATCCCTGCTGGCCAGCAGGGATGCCGGCCTGCGCCGCAAGGTCGACGCCGCCGCCAGGCTCAGCGACGACGATCACAGCGGCGAGGAAGACGACGATCAGGGCGCCGAGTTGGCCGGCGGCCGGGTGGCCTCGGTGGCCGGCTGGCGGGCAGCGGCCAAGCTGCGCAAGGAGGTCAACCAGCTGGTCGGCAGGATCTCGGCGCGGACCGGCGCCCCGCACGCCTCGGTGCATTCGCAGATCAGGATGGCGGTGCCTGGCCCGGCGTCGGCGGCGGCCAGTGCCGAAGTCCTGCAGCTCCGTCGCGATCATCTGCTCGGACTGCTGTAGCCGCTGCGATCAGGGGGTGGCGAGTGCCTTGATGGCGCCGGCCACTTCGACGATGCCGGCGCCGAGGGCCAGATACCAGCCGACCTGGGTCTGGGAGAACATCGCGCGCAGTCCGCCGGCCGCCCCCCGTCCATGGAAGAACCACCAGAGCACCCCGCCGGTGGTGGCTACCCCCAGCAACAGCGTGACGGCGCCCAGCGGCAGGTGGTCTATCGGCGCGAACATCGCCAGGCCGAGGACCACGCAGGCACCGCCGGCCACCGCGATGCCGAGGACCGCGTACAGCGCCAGGCTGTCGCCGGCGCTCAACTGCTGGCTGTGCCCGATCACGAACAGATCCCAGCCGGTCTTGGAACCGTAGGCGGGCAGCCGCGGGTCGGCCGGCTTCCACGGCAGTAGCAGGGTCAGGATTCCGGCGGCGCCGGCCAGGATCAGCAACAGACCGGCAATCGGGTCCGCGCTGACCACCGGCCGGAGCCTCGATGGTGCGGCAATCGTCATCGCTCGGCCGGGCCGCCGCCCGCTGAGTGCTGTTTGGCCGAGTCCTGTTCGCCACATCCCGACATCATCTCGTATCGGAGCCGCCGGTACCGGATTTTACTCGTTACCAGCCGGACTCCGGAAACCACCAAGGGCGCCCCGATTGCTCGGGGCACCCTTGGTCGATGTGCTGCCTGAGCAGCGAAGATTCAGTTCTCGCGGGAGTCGTGCAGCGTTGCGGCCAGCTCTTCCAGGCGGCTCGAGTGCTCGCGGGCGTGGTGCCCGCAGAACAGCAATTCGCCGCCGGTCGGAAGGACTGCCCTGACGACGGCCGCTGCTCCACAGCGATCGCAGCGATCTTCCGCGGTCAACACCACGGGATCGGTGAGCGTTAGGTTCATGACGTCCTCCCATCATCGGCCTGCCCTTCAGGGGCCGGCGCTGCCATCATCGGTGATACTGCAGGTACTTCGTGACAGCTGTGTTTCGGTACTGCTGGGAACTGCGACATTCTCGGCGGGTCACTAAGTGAGACGCCTGATCTGCCGGGCCTGTTCCCTGATCTGATGCAGCTGTGATCGGACAGTCATCCAACGGTGACCTCCGGTCTGGTGCATCCATCGCGCGAACCCACCTGGTACCCATGCTGCCATCGCCCAGTCAGCTTTCTCGGCTGCAAGGCCCCGATACGCCAACGGCGAAACGACACGCCGGTCGCCGGTAAGGGCCCGTGAGGGGCACTCCGAGCGGCCTGTCCGTCACTCCTGGTGCGCTCGAAGGCGCGGCCGGAATGTCATCGCGCTCACACCGGTGCCGGGACCTTCGGCCCTGTCCGCGGTGGCCAACCGGACCGATTCTGACGGTGTCGGCAGGGGTTCGACACGCTGCGGAGGCCTTCGATGGACACGCTGGGACTGGGCAGGTGGCAGTTCGGAATTACCACCGTTTACCACTATCTGTTCGTCCCCATCACGATCGGGATGGCGATGTTCGTCGCCATCGTCGAAACGGTGTGGGTACGCACCAAGAATCCGAATTATCTGCGTTGCGCCAAGTTCTTCGGCACGTTGTTCCTGATCAACTTCGCCATCGGTGTCGTCACCGGAATCGTTCAGGAATTCCAGTTCGGGATGAACTGGTCCTCCTACTCCAGGTTCGTCGGTGATGTGTTCGGTGCGCCGCTGGCGATCGAGGCATTGCTGGCGTTCTTCATCGAGTCGACATTCCTCGGCCTGTGGATCTTCGGCTGGGACAAACTCTCTCCCCGGTTGCACGCCGGCTGCATGTGGATGGTGGCGCTGGGGACGGCAGCGAGCGGATTCTTCATCCTGTCGTCGAACTCGTTCATGCAGCACCCGGTCGGCTTCCAGATCGACGCAAGTACCGGCCGGCCGCGGCTTACCGACATCGGAGCAGTGCTGCTGCAGCCGCTGCAGTTGATCAGCTTCGCGCACATCCTGATGGCCTGTTGGTTGACGGCTGCGGTGCTGGTGGTCGGGGTGAGCGCCTGGATGTTGTACCGACGCAGGGATACCGCCGTCTTCCGTCCGGCCATGCGGTTCGGGCTGTGGGCACTGCTGGTGTCGACGGTGGCGGTGCTGATCACCGGCGACCTGCAGGGCAAGGTGATGACAGAGGTGCAGCCGATGAAAATGGCTGCCGCGGAGGCGCTGTACACCACCACGGCCCACGCGTCGTTCTCGCTGATCTCCATCGGGACGCTGGACGGCCAGCACGAGGTGTGGGCGATCAGGGTGCCAGGGGTGCTGTCGTTCATGGCGACCGGCAATTCGGGCGGCACCGTAGAGGGCGTCGACGACGTACAGCGCGACTACCAGGCGAAGTACGGTCCCGGCGACTACCGGCCGGAGATTCCGGTGACGTACTGGATGTTCCGGCTGATGATGGGCGCCGACTTTGTCCTGTTGTTGGTATCGGTGGTCGGGCTGTGGCTCACTCGCCGCGGCCGGCTGCCCAGGTCGCCGCTGGTGTGGCGGCTGGCCATGGGATCGGTGACGGGCGCCTTCGTCGGCAACGCCACCGGTTGGATCTTCACCGAGATGGGCCGGCAACCGTGGACCGTCGTCGGACTTTTCAAGACCAAGGATTCGGTATCGCCGAGTGTGACGGCCGGGTCGGTGCTCACCTCGCTGATCGTCTTCACAGTTCTCTACGGGGTGCTGTTGGTGATCGAGAGCCGGCTGTACTTCGCTGCCGTCCGCAAGGGTGCGCCGGATGAGGCTGAGGTGCTGGCGGGGCTGGGCCGGCGAAACCCGTTGCGCAACACGACTTCCGCTGACGATCCCGAGAGTCCTGGCGGTAAGCGCCCAGCCGGCAGCCCCGGCGCCGCTGGCGCCGACGACGGTTCCACCGATGATGTTCTGACGTTCGCCTACTAGCCGACGGTAAGGCCGAGAAGCCATGTCGCTCAACGAGATCTGGTTCGTGGTGATAGCAGTGCTGTGGGCCGGCTACTTCGTGTTGGACGGATTCGACCTCGGTGTCGGCGTCCTGCTCCGGCAGGTGGGCAGGACGCCCGCCGGCCGCCGAGTACTGATCAACACCATCGGCCCGGTCTGGGACGGCAACGAGGTCTGGCTGATCACCGCGGCCGGGGCGATGTTCGCGGCCTTCCCGCAGTGGTATGCGACGGTGTTCTCGGCTGCCTACCTGCCGATGCTGGCCATGCTGGTCGGCCTGATCGTCCGCGGCGTCGCCTTCGAATACCGCGGCAAGGGCAACAGCGATCGATGGCGGCGCAACTGGGATATCGCTATCGCCGTCAGCTCATTCGTCCCCGCGGTGGTGCTCGGGCTGTTGTTCGGCTCGCTGGTCCGCGGCCTGCCGCTGCGCGCGGACCACGATTTCGCCGGCAGCGCGCTGAACTTCCTCAGCCCGTTCGCGCTGCTCACCGCTCTGCTGACGCTGACCCTGTTCGTGTTCCACGGCGCGGTCTTCCTGGCCCTGAAGACGGCCGATGAGGTGCGGGACAGGGCCCGTAAGGTGGCGCTGCCGGCCGGGCTGGTGGCGGCCGGCTGCTACCTGGCCGTGGTGTTGTGGATGCAGCAGATCCGCGGTGGCACAGCAGATCTGCGACTCGGTAGTTGGTCGCTGCTGATTGGTGTCGTCGGTTTCGCGGCGATTGCCGCGGCGGTCCTGCTGGCCGAACTTGGTCGGGACGGCTGGTCGTTCCTGGCCAGCGCCGTCGCCGTGCTGGGGCTGGTCGCGTCGATGTTCACCGCGCTGTTCCCGGTGCTGCTGCCATCAACCACCGATCGGGCCGGCACCCTGGACATTCACAATGCCGCCGCCGGACCGTACGCGCTGACCGTGATGAGTTGGGTGGCACTGGCGCTGATCCCGTTCGTCGTCGGCTACCAGGCCTGGTCGTACTGGGTGTTCCGCAAGCGCATCTCCACCGCACACATTCCACCGGCTCGCTCCGCTGCCGAGGAGCCTGTCGATTCCGGTGCCAGATGAAGCCCCTTGACCCACGGCTGGTCCGCCGGGCGCCGTCGGTCCGGCAGTTGCTGGCCGGCGCCACCGTGCTGGCCGGGATTTCCGCGGCGGCCATCGTCGTCCAGGCGGTCGCCGTCGCCGACCTGTTGGCGGCCGCGCTCGGCACCGACCGAACGCCCGGGTTCACCGCGGAGCTGTGCTGGTTGGCCGCCGCGATCGTGGTGCGGGCCGCCGCGGCCTGGGGGAGCGAGGAGCTGGCCGGCCGGGCCGCCGGATCCGCCGCCGGCCAGCTCCGACAGGAGGTGCTGGCC
>JALYVF010000035.1 GCA_030853385.1 Actinomycetota bacterium
GCTCAGTGCCTGTTGGTATCCGGCGGCAAGATTTTGCACGGCCGGCTGATCCTGGAAGGTGAAGTGGCAGGCATAGAGGTGCCGCCCCTGCCGCCATCCGTCCCGCCACCACCAGTGGTACGCGAGCGCTGCCATCTGGTCCTTTCCGTAGGCCGGCTCCAATGCCGGGAGCCGGCTAGCGCTGACCTACGTCGGGTTCGGGCTGCCGCTGCTGCTGGCGTGGCTGCACGGGTTCGCCGGCTATCCGTTGATGCTCTGCTGCGTCGGGGTGTTGGCAGCGCTGAGCGCGGTGGTGGTCCTAGTCAACGCCCGCCGCACCCGCGAGGTAGCGGAAAGCTGACATGACACGCTTTACCGCTCCGTGCGTCCGGTCAGTTTTCCGCTACTTGGGGTGGGGCCAGCTGGGGTTGGGAGCGACAACCGGCTGGTTACTCGTCGAGGAAGGTGTCGTCGATCAGGGCGTCCTCAGTGCTATCCCCATCGAGAGATCCGATGCCCATCAGGGTCGGGTCGAGCATTGAGGCTTCCTCAGGACGGAACGGCAGCACGTTGGCCAGGTACGACTGGGTGGCCTTGTCCATCGTCACCTCGTGGCCGGCAGCCTCGGACAGGAACCAGCGATGCTCGAGCACTTCGTGGAAGATCTCGGCCGGCTCCAACCGCTCCGCCAGCTCCAGCGGCACCGCCTCGATCACCGGCTCGAACACATCGATCAGCCAGTGGTGGGCCACCGTCAGCTCGTCGGCGTCGGTGTCCGGCATCACCGCCTGGCCGCGGTAGGCGTCCAAGTCGTTGAGGATCCGCCTGGCCTGATTCTCCTGGACGTCCAATCCGGTCAGCGACATCAGCCGCCGGCGATGATGGCCGGCCTCCACCACCTGGGTCTCCAGCAGCAGCTCGCCGTCGCCCTCGTTGATCTGGATCTGCCCGACGTCGTAGCCCAACTCGTTGAGCCGCCTCATCTTTCGCTCGACCTGCCACCACTCGTCGTTGCCCATCTTCTGCGGCGCGGTGAGCTCGCTCCATAGCAGTTGGTAGCGATCCAGCACCGACACCGCGGTCTCCAGCGGATCGACGGATTCCGGCAGCAACCCGGACATCTGCAGATCCAGCAGCTCGCCGGCCAGGTTCGTCTCGGCAATGTCCAGGTCGTTCTGCCGTTGGCCATTGGACAGTGTCGGCCGGATCGAGCCGGTCTCGGCGTCGACCAGATACGCGGCCAGCGCGCCGGCGTCGCGGCGGAACAGCGTATTGGACAGCGAGCAGTCGCCCCAGACGAATCCGGCGAGGTGTAGCCGCACCAGCAACTCGGCCAGCGCGTCCAACAGCTTGGGCTCCAGATCCGGATCCAGCCTCCGAGAGAACAACGCCCGGTACGGCAGCGAGAACCGCAAATGCTTGGTGACCAGCGCCGCGTCCAGCGGTTCGCCGTCGGGGGTGGTGCGGCCGGCGACCACCCCGACGGCCTCGACCACCGGCACCCCGATGCGGGCCAACTGACGCAGAAGGTCGAATTCTCGATCGGCCAGGTCGGCCAGGATCTCCTTGACGGCGTAGACGATGCCGCCGATCCGGACGAAGCGCACCACGTGCCTGGAAATACCGCGGGGCAGGCTCACGAGTCTCTCCCGCGGCCAGTCCGCCAGCGCGGTCGACCATGGCAGGGTCAGCAGATCCGTCGGATCCGGTCCGGCCGCGAATTGCATACGCACGCCGATAAGCGTGGCACAGCACCGGACAGTCGGCGGCTAACCGGGCGCCAACAGCTCCGCTAACCGGGCGCCAGCAGATCCGCGCCGATGTCGGCGGTACTGGCCACCCCGGCGGATGCCATCGCGGTGACCAACTCCTCGGTCAACAGGGTCAGCATTTCGGCAACGCCTTCGGCGCCGCCGGCCGCCAACGCCCACAGCGCCGGCCGTCCGACGCCGACCGCGCAGGCACCAAGGGCGAGCGCCCGCAACACATCGCTGCCGCTGCGGATGCCGCCATCGACCATCACCGGAACGCGACCGCCCACGGCGTCGATCACCGCCGGCAGCGCCCGCGCCGTCGACACCACCCCATCCAGCTGACGCCGCCCATGATTGGACACCACGATCCCGGCGGCGCCCGCGTCGATGGCCGCGACCGCGTCGGCCGGATGCAGAATCCCCTTGACCCACACCGGAAGTCGGCTGTTCTCGGCGACCCAGCCGATGTCGTCCGGCATCAGCGATTGCTCGATCGATGTGGACAGCCGGTGCCAGCCGAGGTCCGGGTAGTTGCCCGATTCGGTCACCAGTCGCTGCTGCACCGTGGACCGGAAACGCGACCAGCCGATCTGGCCGCCGTAGTCGACGGTGAACACGATGGCGCCGGCGCCGGCGGCCCGCACCTCGTCCAGGTACTGGCGACTGCGAGCCCGGTCGGCCAGCAAATACAACTGCGCCCACCACGGTCCGCCGGTCGCCGCCCCGACCTCCGCTGCCGAGGCTGTCGCCGAGGTGGAGAAGATGTAGAGCGCACCGACCTGGCCGGCTCCGCTGGCGGTGGCGCGTTCGGCGTCGGGATGGGCAAGGCCGTGTGACGCGGTCGGCGCGATCGTGACGGGTGTCGGCAACGTCAGCTCGCCGACGCGGACGGAGGTGTCGATGTCGGTGATGCCGCGCAGGTAGCGGGGCAAGATGTCCAGCGCGTTCCAGGCTGCGGTGTCCCGGCTGTCGCCGCCGGCGGGCTGCTCGCCGGCCACCGCCTGGTAGTAGGCAAGCGCGTCGGGGTCCAGCACTTGTTCGGCCGCGGCGCGGATGGCGGCAACACCGGTGGGCTGCATACCGAAGATCGTGACACGCCGCCTGTAAACAGTTGCCGTGGGCACCCACCGTGGTGCGGGGGATGCTGAGTGGACCACCGTACGGAGGACAGATGAGCGACGATCCGTTGTACTACCGCAGCGCCACCGAGCTGGCGCGGGCGCTGCGGGCGAAGGAGCTGTCCGCCCGCGAAGTCGTTGCCGCGCACCTGGAGCGGATCGAGCAGACCAACCCGCGGGTCAATGCCATCGTCACGCTGGTCGCCGACGCCGCCATCCAGCAGGCCACCGACGCCGACGAGGCAGCTGCGCACGGCCGGTTCACCGGTCCGCTGCACGGAATTCCGGTGGCGCACAAGGACAATCACCTGACGGCAGGTATCCGCACCACCTTCGGATCGCGGTCGCGGGCGGACTTCGTGCCGGACACCGACGATCTGGTGATCCATCGGATGAAGGCGGCCGGCGTCATCACCCTGGGCAAGACGAACGTGCCGGAGTTCGCGGCCGGCGGCCACACCTTCAACGAGATCTTCGGCATCACCCGCAACCCCTACGACCTGGCGGTGACGGCGGGTGGATCGTCTGGCGGGGCGGCCGCGGCGCTGGCAGCCGGCATGCATCCACTGGCCGACGGCAACGACTTCGGCGGGTCGCTGCGGCTGCCCGCCGGGTTCTGCAATGTGATCGGGTTGCGACCGAGCGCCGGGCGGGTGCCGGTCTATCCGGCCACCGACGGGTTCGTCGGGCTGAGCGTGCAGGGGCCGATGGCACGCACCGTCGACGACCTGGCGTTGTTGCTGTCGGTGATGGCCGGCCCCGACCTGCGGTCGCCGATCTCGTTGGAAGACAACGGATCCGGCTTCGCGGTGGTGCCGGACGGTGGCCTGGCCGGCAGGCGGATCGCGTTCTCACCGGATCTGGGCGGAATCGTGACGGTCGAACCCGAGATCGAGGCGATGGTGCGGCAAGCGGCAGCCGACGCCGAAACCGACGGTGCGCTCGTGGAGGAAACCTGCCCGGACTTCACCGGGGCCGACGAATGCTTCCGCACCCTGCGGGCGTGGCAGTTCGAGGCGACGCTCGGTTCGCTGCTCGACGACAATGCCGACCTGGTCCGGCCCACCCTTTACCAAAACATGCTGGCCGGCCGGACCTTGACCGGGCCGCAGATCGGCAGAGCGGCGGTGCTGCGGACGGAGTTGTTCCACCGGATGCGCGAATTCCTGCAGTCCTACGACGCGTTGCTGCTGCCGGTGTCGCCGCTGGCCGCGTTCGACGCCGAGATCCAGTACCCGGAGCTGGTGGCCGGTGAGCAGCAACTGGATTACCTGGGCTGGATGCGAGCGGTCTGCGCCGTCACTGTCACCGGACATCCGGTGATCTCGCTGCCGACCGGCTTCAGCACGGCGGGCACCCCGGTCGGGGTGCAGCTAGTCGGCCGGCACCGCGCCGAACGGGAGTTGCTCGGCATGGCCAAGGGTTTCGAATCGGTGACCAGACACGCGCTGCGGCGGCCCGAACTGTGAGCGCGGTGCCGCCCGCGAGTGGGTTCGTGGTAGTTGGCGGGCCGCCGGCCAGCGGCAAGACCACCCTGGTCGCGGCGCTCGCGCCGCGGCTCGGGCTGCCGGTGCTGGCCAAGGACACCATCAAGGAAGCGCTGATGGGTGCCTTGCCACCGGCTGGCATCGACGACTCCCGGAGGTTGGGCGGAGCATCGATGGAGGTGTTATTCGCGCTGGCCGCGGCCAGTCCCGGCGCGATCCTGGAGGCCAACTGGTGGGCCACCATCACTGGGCCGCGGATCGCCGCATTGGCCGGGCCGGTGGTCGAGGTGTTCTGCAGCTGCGATCCTGAGCTGGCCCGGCGGCGGTACCTGGATCGGGCAGCCGACCGGCATCGCGGCCACTTTGACTCGATCCGCGACTTCTCCTCGCTGTACACCGCGGACAGCTGCCGGCCCGTTGCCGGTGGCTGGCCGGTGATCGAGGTGGACACCTCGCGCCCGGTGAACGTCGATGGGCTGGTCGAGCAGATCGGATCTGCCTTGACGATTGCCCTCAACACTGGTGGCTAGATGTTCTGCACCTGTCGTCGGCCAGACCGTCCCCATCGCGGCCCGTTTCGTCAGCCAGAACTCACGGTTTTAGTGGATCGCAGCGCCCCTGCGGGGGGCGATCCACTGGCCGCGTCCGGTCTTGGCGGTTGGGCTTCGAGCCGGGCGCCGTCCCGTCACATCAGTACCAACAGCCCCAGAGCTACCAGGACCTGCGAGAATTGGCAACACTCCGGCGCGACACTCCGTGCAGCGCTGGACCAGGCGCGCGGCCGCGTGATGGGATGACACTGCGAATGACACACCTGTGATTCGACGCCCGCTGTGAAGCAACTTGTGCAGTAGCCCGTGGAGGAAATCGCCGATGACGAGCGCGAACTCGGTGGGCGCCGGCTCGGCCGAGAACCTTCCCGACGGACTGACCCGTCGTGATCGGGACGTGCTGAAGTTCGAGCGACAGTGGTGGCAGTTCGCCGGGGCCAAGGAGCAAGCGATCAAGGAGATGTTCGACCTGTCGCCGACCAGGTACTACCAGGTGTTGAACGCCGTCATCGACAACCCGGCCGCGCTGGCCCACGACCCGCTGCTGGTCCGCCGGCTGCGCCGGATGCGGCAGAGCCGCCAGCAGGCGCGGTCCAAGCGTCGGCTTGGCATCGAAAACTGACCGGCATCGAAAATTGACCGACAGCCGCGCCACCAGCGTTTGCCGGCGCGGCTTCAGCGTCAGCACGGCGTCCGAATCAGCACGGCGGCTGCGTCAGGGCGGCGTCGGCATCAGCCCAGCTCGCGCAATTGCGGAAGCAGCTCGGCTACCTGCTCTGCTGTGCCGACCGGGTCGGTGTTGACGATCAGGATCAGCTCGGTGAAGCCGGCCTGCACATACGGCTCGACCTCCGTCACCAGCGAGGCGACGTCGTCGGGCACCCGCACCTGGACCGACCGGCGGATCTCCGCGGGATCACGCCCGATGTCGGCGCAGTGCTGGTCCAGCACACCGGACAGCTCGGCGATCTCGGCCGGCGTACCACCGGCCGCGTTCCAGACCTGGGCATGCTCGGCGACCATCCGCAGCGTCCGCTTGCGACCGCCGCCACCGATCCAGATCGGCGGATGCGGCTGCTGCACCGGCTTCGGCTCGGCGATCGCATCCTGCAGTTGATAGTGCTTGCCGGCGAAGGTCGTCGTCGGCTGGGTCCACAGCGCGGTGATGATCGGCAGCGCCTCTGCCAGCCAGTCGGCGCGGGCCCTGATCGTCTCGAACGGCAACCCGAGCATGGTGTGTTCGTTCTCGGCCCAGGCCGAGCCGATGCCGAATTCCAGCCGGCCGCCGGACAGATGGTCGACGGTGACCGCCATCTTCGCCAGCACCGCAGGGTGCCGGTAGGTGTTGCCGGTGACGGCGCAGCCGATCCGTACTCTCTTGGTCGCCTGCGCCATCCCGGCGAGCAGCGTCCAGGCCTCGAAGATGTCGCCGGTCTGACTCTCGCCGAGGGTGGCGAAATGGTCCATGTTCCAGCAGTGGTCGAAGCCGGCGTCGTCGGCCACCTGCCAGAGCGCGCGCAGTTCCTGGATGGCGGCGTTCTGGCTGAGTTTGAGTCCGAAGCGAAGAGGATGCATACCGTCAGTCATACCGCACCGCTGTCGGTGTTTGCGCGGACAATGACGGGGTGCTCAACGATCTGGTGGCCGCAGCAGCGACGGCCACGGCGACCCGTTCCCGGTTGGCCAAGGTGAAGGCGCTGGCCGAGCTGCTGCGCGGACTCGATGAGGCCGAGATCGTGCCGGCGGTGGGCATGCTGCTCGGCAAGCCGCGGCAGGGTCGCACCGGTGTCGGCTGGCGCACCGCATCGGACGCCAGGCCGACTCCGGCGACATCCTCACTGCTCAGCATCGCCGACGTCGATGCCGCCATCGACGCACTGGCCACGGCGGTCGGTTCCGGCACCGGATCGAACTCCGCGAGGGCGGCCATTCTGCGAGACCTGTTGTCCCGCGCCACCTCCGACGAGCAGGACTTCCTGATCCGAATGCTGCTGGGCGACGTCCGCACCGGCGCGCTGGAGGGTGTGGTGCTGGACGCGATCGCAGCGGCGGCCGAACTGAAGCTCGCGGATGTCCGGCGGGCGGCGATGCTCACCGGCGACCTCGGCGAGACGGCCAGGCTGGCCATCACCGGCGTCGGCCTCGGCGGCGTCGGCCTGCGTCCCGGAGTTCCGGTGCTGCCGATGCTGGCCAGCACGGCCGCCACCCCGACCGGGGCGCTGGACATCACCGGCGAGGCAGCCGTCGAGTTCAAGATGGATGGCGCCCGGCTGCAGATCCACCGGGTGGACGGCGCCGTCACCGCGTTCACCCGCAGCCTGGCCGACGTCACCGCGCGGGTGCCGGAAGTGGTGGCGCTGGTTCAGCAGTTCCCGGGCGGCGACCTGATTCTCGACGGCGAGACCCTCACCCTGAACGAGGCGGGAGCTGCTCGCCCGTTCGCCGAGACGATGAGCCGGTTCGGCACCCACACCGGCGGCGACACCAGGCTGTCGGTGTGGTTCTTCGACGTCCTGCACGCCGACGGCGTCGACCTGATCGACGAGCCACTGCACCGCCGGCGAGCCGCACTGCGGCGGATCGTCGGAGACCGGCTGATGCCGGGCAGCGTCACCGCCGACCCGGCGGTGGCCGAGCAGGTGTTCACCGATGCCATCGCGGCCGGCCACGAGGGCGTGCTGGTGAAGGCGATCGATGCGCCGTACACCGCCGGCCGGCGCGGGAAAAGCTGGATCAAGGTCAAACCCGTGCACACCTACGACCTGGTGGTGCTGGCCGCCGAGTGGGGCTACGGCCGGCGCACCGGCTGGCTGTCCAACCTGCACCTGGGCGCGCTGGACCCGGACGGTGAGTTCGGTGAGCCGGGCGGATTCGTGATGGTGGGCAAGACTTTCAAGGGTCTGACGGACGAGATTCTGCGCTGGCAGACCGAGTACTTCCCGACCATCGAGATACGTCACACCGATGGCGTTCTCTACGTGGCACCCACCACCGTGGTGGAGATCGCCATCGACGGCGTGCAGCACTCCAGCCGCTACCCGGGCGGCGTCGCGCTGCGCTTCGCCAGGGTCAAGGCGTACCGAACTGCTGCCGACATCTTCGCCGGCGGGGTTGATGCCAAACCAGCGCAGGACGCCGACACCATCGGAACGCTGCGAGCGTTGCTGCCAGCTGGGCGGTCCCGTTCGTCCCAGCCCGCGCGGGTGGGCGTCGGCGAGCCAACCAACCCGCAGCAGCTGGATGCCGAGCGCGCGGAGCGCCGGTGATCGAGCTCGGGACAGAGGATCGGTGAGCGGGCCGCTCCCGGCCCCGCCCGAGAGTGGCCATCACGGAATCAAGCCGGTGGAGCCGCTGTGGCCGTCGGCACGGTGGACCCGCTGCCGGAGTGCTCAGAGAAGATCTCGTCCAGGATGTGCTTGGCGCTCGCAAACTCGTCCGCGGCCTCAGGATCGTCGTATGTGTGCGAACAGCTGGCGAGCGTCTTCCACAGTGCCCAGCCACGCGCGCGCGCCCAGGAGTCCGCATCCACCGACAGCCGATCCCGGAACGCCTGCCGGGCGTCGGCGGTCAGCACCGTCCAGGCGATGGCCAGATCGCAGGCCGGGTCGCCGACGCCGCAGGTCCCGAAGTCGATGACGGCCGCCAACTGCCCGTCGTTGAGCAAGAGATTTCCCTCGGCGACGTCTCCGTGGAACCAGCGATCTGCACCGTCCCAGCGTGCGTCGAGTGCGTCCGCCCAGATCTCGCGAGCCAGCTCGACGTCGACGTGGCCGTCCAATTGCTCGAGCGCGCGCCGGGTGTTCTTGTCGTAGGTGCGTAGCGGGCCGCCCCGGAACCAATTGTGAATTCCCGGCTGGGGACCGTCGGCGGCGTCGATGCTTTGCAAGGCGGCCAAGAAGCCGGCCAGGTCGACGGCGAATCGGACCGGGTCGGCAATCCGGTCGGCGGTCGCAGTCACCCCGTGGAGCCATGGGTAGATCGACCAGGAGTGCGGGTAATCCGCACTCGGCTGGCCTTTCGCCAGCGGGACGGGAATGTGCAGCGGGAGGTGGGGAGCGAACACCGGAAGCCATCGGTGTTCTTTCTCGACCGCCTGGGCGTACTCGGCGGCGCTGGGTAGGCGCACCACCATGTCGGTGCCGAGGTGGAAGGTCCGGTTGTCCCAGCCGCCGTTGGCCACGGATTCGATGAGAAGACCGGCCCACTGCGGGAACTGCTCGTCGATGAGACGACGCACCTGCGCTGCCTCGACGGTGATGCGCTCCGGCACAGGACCGAGATCCGGCGTGTTACTCAACGAAACATCCGATCTGCCGCGGGTCATTTGAAGCGTCTATTGGAGCGGTCGAGGACGGCCGTCGTGCAGCCGTGATCACGCGAACACGCGCCAGCAAGACGGAGTTGGGGCGGCTCGGTGAAATCAACGGAGCTGGAGCAGGCCCGCAGCAGTCGAGCGCATTCCACAAGCGCGTTCGTAGAACGTGACCAGCTCTGGTTCGTAGTCTGCGTGAAGCCAATGGCAACCCAACCGCTGGGCCTCATCCGCAGCGGCACGGACGACGGCACGACCGATGCCGTGACCCTGCAGCGCTGGGGCCACGCAGGTATCCAACAGGATCGCGTGCGCACCCCCGTCGCCAATGACATTGACGAAACCACACAGCCTGCTTTCGCACCTGGCAGTCACCCACGTCAGGCTGTGCCTCTTCAGCCGATCAGTCCATGGGATGGTCGCCAAGCCATGTTCGAAAGCCGCCGCGTGCAGCTCATTCAACTCTTCGTCGACAAGAGCCCCACTCACCTGCACATCTACTGAGTCCATGACACCGATTCGATCATCCGCGGAAGCTGGCCGGCCGCTCGTCGAGGCAACGATCAGCTCGGCTGTCCGACAGAGGATCCGGCTACGGGACGCCGGCCCGGCAGATAGCGTGGCTCTTGCCGCTGTGGGGGTTGGTCGGCGTCAGAATGGTCGCTTAGCGGCGACGGCGATTTCTGGGTTCGGGTACGACGAGGTCTGGAACGGCGCGCAGCATGAACCGGTCGAAGTGCGGGACGGTGAACGAGGCGTACCCGTGCTCCGGCGTGTACAGCAGCCCCATGTTGATCAGCTCCGCTCGGGTCGGCCCGAGGTTGGTCGACAATCGGTCCATAAGGTCGGCGACGTCTGAGGCCTTTTGCGCAGTGGGCCCGAGTTGGGCCATTGCTCGTAGGTAGGCGCGCTGCAGGTCGGTTGCCCGGTCCAGTCGAACGCGGAAGAACGACGCGTCGAGTTTGGCTTCGTACGCCGGCACAGAGGCTTGAACGTCGCCGAGATTGATCACCGGGCCATCGGCGACAGTCCAGACGGCGTAGCCGAGTTCTTGGATGAAGTAGGGATAGCCGCCGGTGATGGCGACGGCTTCCTCCAAGGCGTCGGTGGTGAACTCCGCCTCCTCGTCCTGGGCGGGGCGTGCCAGCGCCGCCTTGGCGTCGTCGGGTGGCAGATTGTCGATGGCGGGAAACTTGAAGAGCCGTTCGGCGTATGACTTGGCGTCGCCGGCGAGTTCGGCGATCTGCGGTAGCCCCGCACCGACCATGGTGATCGGGAGCTTTCGCTGGATCATCTTGTGGAGCGCTTCGATGAGCGCCTCAAGTTGGGTTTTGCGCAGGAATTGGACCTCATCCAGGAGAAGAACAACCCCTCGTCCGCGTTCTTGAGCTGCTGCACCCAGCGCCAGGAACACGTCGGTCAAGTCCAGGGACAAGTTGGCGTGGTCGGCGAAACCCTCCGCTGCCTCGACATCTAACCCTGCAGACATAGCACCTGCAGCATCGGCGCTGATGGTGAAGGACTTGAGAACGGCGGCCGCATGTTGAAAGCGTTCCGTCCAACGCGTTTTCGGGGACAGCTCGAGCAGAGCTGAACGCAGCCGGGCGGAGATGTCTCGGCGGAAATCTTCATCGTCGTGTTTGCTCACTTCCAACTCGACGACAACCCAATCGCGCCCCAGAGCTTTCACGCGGAACTGGCCCAGCAGAACGGTCTTGCCCACGCCTCGTAGGCCTGTGATGATCATGGATTGCTCGGTCCGACCTCGCTCGATCCGGGCAAGCAGCAGATCGAAGGAATTCAGCTGGTCGTCTCGTCCTACGAGAGCCACCGGCTCAGCGCCGGCGTTGGGTGTGTAAGGGTTCGTGAGGGCACGCATCATGCCATCTTACAGGTCTTACTAGACTTTATCTGCTTGCCGTAAAGGTGGCTAAAACGGATAAGAGACGTGTGACAATCGGGCCCCTCCGGCACGCTTCGGTGCATCCGATCAGCGGGCAAGCTCATCAGCCCGTCCCGAATATGGGGCCTCACCGGGCCTTTTGCGGGCGCGTCTTGCGGGAATCCGACTCGTGCTCAGTCGAGACTCCGGGCTGCGCCGCCTCCCGCGCGTCCTCGACGTTCGTCTGCTGAGACGGTTGTTCAGATTGTGGGAGCCCATCTTCTGCCGCTTTCGAGCGTGCGCGGCTGGTTCAGTTAACCCTGTGTGTTATCGATGGTTGTCTAGAAGATGCTTGGGCAACGCAATGAGGTGGTGCACCCCTCGCGTACGGGACTCATTGGGGCGGCTGCCGCGGATCCTCGTGATGGTGGGATCGAGCCAGGCTTGAACGGTGCCCAGGACGACGTGCCACCGCAGGCCGAGGGCGAGCTGGTATGCGGTTCGCACGCGCGAGGTGTCGCCGCCGGCGGCGGCTACGGCCTCTTCGTAGCTGAGCAGAACGTCGCGCTCGAGCTCGATCAGGTCTGCTGAGGATGCTCACCACGTCTTACCGAACCAACGACCAGCGGTGCCAGGTCGACCCCCAGTGGCCCGGGTCCGATGTTTTCCCAGTCGATCGCCGCGGTGTGGGCTCCTTTTAAAGCGAACAGGTTGGAGCGAACCAGGTCGTGGTGCAGCAACGACTGCGGGAACTCGGCCAACGACTCGACTCGAGCGTCAGTCGAAGTAATCATCGCTTGCGTCCGCTCGAAACCGTCGTCATCGAGTTGTGCCATCAGCTCTTCAGCCGAAGGTTCCCGGCGCAGGGCCGTCAGCTTCCCGACTGCTCCAGACGCACCTTGACGTGGATCCCGTCGACCCACACGCACACGAAGTCCAGCCCGGACAAATCCCGCGCAGCAAAGGCTTTCGCCTCGTCCCGCCACTGCGTGGTCAGACGGGTCACCACCGGCGCGGACACCCCTGCCCCTTGCCCAAAAACTGCTCCAACGCAGGAACGAAATCCAACGAGGAGAACCCATGCAGATACAACAGCGGCCACTACCCCTGCGCGACCCTCGGCGACTTCCGCGTCCACGCCGGCAAAATCTTCGAGGAGAACCGCTGCCGCTCACCAGTTTCCGTATCGATCCGCTTGTTGTTGACCCGCGGCGCGGTCACCGTCACCGAGCCGGCACCGGTCGTCACGTCCCGCTCAGTGTGGTAGCCGTTGCGGACCACCAACCGGTGCCCGTTCTCATCACCACACCTGCGAACCAATCAACATAGCCGGCAACCTCCGCGCTCAGCGCCGCCGCCGGCTTCTGCCGGGCACCATCCCGGACGAGCTCA